>NZ_JBBMXH010000004.1:0-89429 GCF_037996725.1 Xenorhabdus entomophaga | reverse complement strand
GCGGTTGCTGCGGTTGCTGCGGTTGCTGCGGTTGCTGCGGTTGCTGCGGTTGCTGCGGTTGCTGCGGTTGCTGCGGTTGCTGCGGTTGCTGCGGTTGCTGCGGTTGCTGCGGTTGCTGCGCAAGAGTATGTTCAGTTTTCAACTCTTGGGAAGCAAGAGCCGGAACTATTTTTTTCTCCTGAACCTGATGAGTTGGGGCTTCTGTTGGCATAAATGCAGATTCAGCAGGCTGGCTCATTTGATAACGCTCACGTTGCTGCTGCTCAAATGCAAGCCGTAGCGCTTCTTCCTGCGCAGCCTGTTCATCTATATTTTCATCGACACTATTTTGCGGATTATTTTCCGTAAATGCCGCTACTCTGGGTGGTTCATATTTGGGTTGTTCATATACCGACGCAGCTTGTTGCTGATCCTTGCTTTCCGCTTCAAAAGCTGAACCATAGCGTTCACGTTGTTGTTCAAGGAATTGCTGACGCAGCGTGTTTTGCTGTTGCTCATCCATTTGCTGCTCATCAGCTTCCGCAATCAGTTCATTTTGCCTTTCTTTTTCTTCTTTTTGCAGGTGCTCTGCCAAACGATGAGAAGGCACTTTAATGCCATACAATTCCCGGCGTGTAGGTATTCTGACCGGATTAGGGCGAGGCATTTCAGGGCCAATCCCCTGCTTAACCTGCGGATTTCTCGTTACAGCCGCAGAACTTGTTATATCTGCCGCTGTATTTTTCAGATTGCTATTTTCATTGTGAGTCTGCGAAAGAGGGCCGGATTCTGATCCTGCATCCAATTGATAATCTGTTGGCAATTCAAATGAATAACGAACTGGTTCCCGTTCTTCTGCTGCCTTCTGCTTCAATTCATCTGGTGCAAACTCTGGCAAAGTCTCTGCTGACTGCATAGGCAGTTGTAAAGACGGTTCACTGTTAAATGAATTGTCAGCCATTTCTGAGAACACCGCTTCGTTTGCTGAAATGGTGGTAGCAGTTTCAGCACCAATAGGTTCAGGTGATTTATTTTCCGGAAGTGTTTCAGAAGGTTCCATAACAGGAGGGATTGAATCAACCGGTGAGGTTGAATCCGTATTCGCTAACTCAACGATTGTTGGCGCCGTCAACAATACATCATCTTCATCCATCGCTTCAGTCGTAACGGTTGCCTTAGTTATGTCACTTTTATCAACCTGCACAGAGCTTTCTTGTTCACTGGCGGAACGTTCAGAAACGACTTTATTTTCCAATTCGTCATCGTAATATTCCGCGTCATTACGGCTGCGGTTTACCACAAAACTAATTGAATTCAGAATGACTTCACCAATTTTTTCCGCAATCACAAGCCATGACCAGCCTGTAAATAGGGTAAAGCCAACAGCCCAAATGCCAAGCAGCGCCAATGTTGCTCCAAGAATATTGAACCAAGGCAGAATTGCATTGCTAAATAAGTTGCCGATAACGCCACCAGCGGCAAAATCATTTAAATCGTCAATATTGAGTGCGGCCAAGCCACATGAAGTCAATATCAGAGCTAAAGCACCAATGACGCGCAGTGCGAGTGTGAAGAAATCTACATACTCTTGCCTATCTTTCTGACGGAAAGCATTCCAACACCCTAAAAACATTAACGGTGGGACTGCATAGGCAAGAATACCAAATGCCGAGAATAGGATGTCTGATAACCAGGCGCCAACGCTGCCGCCCCAATTATGAACGGGTTCATGCCATGACGTTTGTGACCAGCTAGGATCGGATGGGTTGAAGCTGACAAGCGCTATCATTAAGTACACAGCACAAATGGCAATAACCAACAGGACAGCTTCTAACAGCCGGCGGCTACTGCTTATTTTCTTTAACTTAACACGTTTGTCTTCAGTATATTCCTGGTTCAAGAAAGACTCTCCAGGTTTTCATGTTGATTTAACGGAACAACGCTGAGGATAGCTCAGCGTTGAAACTGTATACATAAACAGGAGTGTACCTAAGTTTTTCCTGTTTTGCATCTGTACCTCATTAAATTAGGTAAAAGCTTAACGAGTCTTAATCACCAGACGGTTACTCTGTTTCACTTCTTCCATAACAACATAAGTACGAGTATCGTTAACACCAGGAAGACGTAACAGAGTTTCGCCGAGTAATTTACGATATGCGGACATATCTGGCACGCGTGTTTTCAGTAAGTAGTCAAAATCACCAGAAACTAAATGACATTCTTGGATTTCTTCCAGTTTCTGGACAGCAGTATTAAATTGTTCAAATACATCTGCTGCTCCACGGTTAAGTGTAATTTCAACGAATACCAGCAATGATGCATCCAGATAATGAGGATTCAGCAAAGCTGTGTAGCCAGAGATAAAGCCCTGACGCTCTAAGCGACGTACACGCTCCAGACAAGGTGTTGGTGATAAACCAACTCGCTTGGATAACTCCACGTTAGAAATACGGCCGTCTTTTTGCAACTCGTTAAGGATATTACGATCTATACGATCAAGATCTTTTCCCGGACGCTTCTTATTATCAATCATCTTATTGCTCTCTCTTTATATTCCTACACCCATAACTTTTCCCTATCTCTTTCAAGCAACTGAGCTGGAAAAGATGTCTTCAAAGGCTAAAGCTCAATCTATAACCAAGGTTTAAGGCCTACTGCAATATCCCGGAGTACGATTTTTTATCACCGTCTGACTCATACACGACTACCAAATCACCATTTCCCAGAATATTATCTCCTAAAACACTGTGTCTTTTAGAAAGCAGCTTAACGGCAATTTTTATATTCTATGAGAAAATCACCCACACTAATTTGCCTATTCTATAGAAACAATTGATTAGCGAGGTAGATAATTATCTCTTACGCAGATGTTTTCGCAAATGCACAGCCGATTGTCAAAGTAAATGAGCAAAAATCAGAACAACCTACCATACAAATTTTCAGTAAATCCTTTTAATAGCTCATTTCAGGCCTTAAACGTATAAATGATGTTCAATTCAGAAGGATAAATAATCTCTTCTTACATTTCACTTACATCATAGTTACTATCTATCGGTAAAATCGTTAATAACATGAATATTTTATCTGATAATTGCTTTTTTTAACTTATTATTTCTCCTACAATCCCTAAATCCGCAACATGCGATAATGGAAATGAGGTATTCATGAGCACAGCCAAACACAGTAAACTTATCATTCTTGGCTCAGGTCCTGCTGGTTATACCGCTGCTGTTTACGCAGCCCGCGCTAATTTAAGCCCTGTTCTCATTACTGGGGTCGAAAAAGGCGGCCAATTGACCACCACGACTGAGGTTGAAAACTGGCCCGGTGATCCTGAAGGGCTGACTGGCCCTGGCCTGATGGAGCGTATGTTCCAACATGCTGAAAAATTTCAGACTGAAATAATTTCTGACCATATTCAGAAAGTGGATTTCTCAAACAGGCCATTCCGTTTATATGGAGATGATCAGGAATATACCTGTGATGCGTTGATCATCGCGACAGGTGCTTCTGCCCGTTACCTCGGATTGCCTTCCGAAGAAAATTTCAAAGGTCGTGGCGTATCTGCTTGTGCAACATGTGATGGTTTTTTCTATCGTAAACAGAAAGTTGCTGTAGTAGGTGGTGGTAATACTGCTGTTGAAGAAGCTCTGTATTTAGCAAACATTGCTGCTGAGGTTCATCTGATTCACCGCCGTGACTCTTTCCGTTCAGAGAAAATCCTGATTGACCGCCTGATGGAAAAAGTCAAGAGCGGCAATATTATCCTGCATACCGACCGAACTCTGGACGAAGTTCTGGGCGACAACATGGGTGTGACAAGTATCAGCATTCGTGATACGAAAAGTGACAATACCGAAGAACTGGATGTAACCGGTGTTTTCATTGCTATCGGCCACAGCCCGAATACAGGCATCTTTGACGGTCAGCTTGATCTTGAGAATGGATACATCAAGGTGCAATCTGGGTTGCATGGTAATGCTACCCAAACCTCTATTCCCGGGATTTTTGCCGCCGGAGATGTTATGGATCACGTGTATCGTCAGGCCATTACTTCAGCAGGTACTGGTTGTATGGCGGCATTGGATGCAGAACGTTTCCTTGATGGATTGGCAACCAAATAATCCATTTTTCCTTAGAAGCGCTATTTCGGTAGCGCTTTTTGACAAGCAACATAAAGCTTGTTTTGATATTCCGTATCACTACCTGCTAATCAGAAGTTTTTCTTATGGACAAAACAAGACAAACTGAACTTGTTCGATGGCTAAGACAACAGAGTGCCCCTGCCCGTCGGTGGCTTCGTCTGTCCATGTTACTCGGGCTAATCAGTGGATTATTGATCATCTCTCAAGCCTGGCTTCTGGCTTCCATCCTCCAGGCCCTGATTATGGATAATGTGCCCCGCGAAAATCTCATCAATCAGTTTTTGATGCTGGCAGCCACTTTCACATTACGGGCAATCGCCAATGCTCTTCGGGAACGTGTCGGGTTTATTTGTGGCAAAGTTGTGCGCCAACAGATCCGAAATATGGTGCTGGATAAACTGGAGCAGTTAGGGCCTGTATGGGTTAAAGGAAAGCCAGCGGGAAGCTGGGCAACGATTATTCTGGAACAAATCGAAGATATGCAGGATTTTTATTCCCGTTATCTGCCTCAGATGGTTCTTGCTACCATAATCCCCATTTTAATTCTGGTTACCCTATTTCCGATTAATTGGGCCGCGGGATTAATCTTGCTGGTCACAGCCCCCTTAATTCCCTTGTTCATGGCGTTGGTAGGGTTAAGTGCCGCAGATGCCAACCGACGTAATTTTGTTGCCCTTAACCGATTAAGTGGTAATTTCCTCGATCGTTTACGAGGTCTGGAAACGTTGCGCCTGTTCCATCGAGGGGAAAACGAAGTTAAGCAGATCGCAGAGTCAACAGAGAACTTCCGCCACAGAACGATGGAAGTACTGCGCATGGCATTCCTGTCTTCGGCTGTATTGGAGTTTTTTTCCGCAGTTTCCATTGCCGTTGTTGCCGTCTATTTTGGTTTTTCCTATTTGGGAGAATTACACTTTGGCAGCTACGGAATGGGAGTTACGTTGTTTGCCGGCTTTCTCGCTTTAATCCTTGCCCCTGAATTTTTCCAGCCATTACGTGACTTAGGAACGTTTTATCATGCAAAAGCGCAGGCAGTCGGGGCAGCAGAATCGCTTTTCACTCTGCTTAGTAGTGATGGAGAACAAGCGGCAACCAGTGGCGAAGAAACACTGACAGATAAAGAACCCGTCGCTATTGAAGCCTGTGAACTGAAGATACTGTCCCACGATGGTCATCGACTTGCCGGCCCGTTGAATTTTACGGTGGATAAACACCAGCGAATTGCCTTGGTCGGAAAAAGTGGTGCAGGTAAAAGCTCATTGATCAATGTATTGCTGGGTTTTCTGCCTTATCGTGGCTCCCTCAAAATCAATGGCATTGAGCTACGTGAACTCAATCTCACTAAATGGCGCGAATGTCTGAGTTGGGTTGGGCAAAATCCACATTTACCAGAACAAACTGTGCTCGATAATATTCGTCTTGGTCAATATGGTGCCACGCAGGAACAAATCCATGATGTGATGGAAAGAGCTTATGTCAATGAATTTGTCCGCAATCTGCCAGACGGAATCAATACGGTAATTGGGGATAATGCTGCTCGTCTGTCTGTCGGGCAGGCTCAGCGCATCGCCGTAGCACGAGCGTTATTAAATCCCTGCCAATTATTATTATTAGATGAACCTGCCGCCAGTCTTGATGCGCATAGCGAACAGCATGTGATGATGGCTTTAAATCAAGCTTCTTACCAGCAAACCACATTACTGGTTACTCACTTGCTAGAAGAAACGCTGACATATGATCAGATTTGGGTAATGGAAAATGGGTTATTGATTGAGAAAGGTGAGTATCAGCGTTTAAGCCAGTCTCAAGGTGCATTTTCTCGTCTGCTGTCTCATCGTAGTGTGGAGCTTTAATCATGCGCGTATTACTCCCATTTCTCGCATTATACCGCCGCCACTGGTTTCTCATTAGCTTAGGTATGATATTAGCGATTGTGACTCTGCTCGCCAGCATCGGGCTGCTGACACTTTCAGGTTGGTTTCTTGCCGGCACGGCCTTAGCCGGATTCGCAGGGTTATATACGTTTAACTATATGCTGCCAGCCGCGGGTGTGCGTGGTGCTGCCATTTTCCGCACTGCGGGTCGTTATGCTGAACGACTTGTCAGTCACGATGCAACATTCCGTGTATTAGCTCATTTACGTGTTTTTGCTTTTCGGAAAATTTTGCCACTTTCTCCGGGAGGCATTGCCCGGTTCCGTCAAGGTGAGTTGCTAAACAGACTCGTTGCCGATGTCGAAACGTTGGATCATCTCTATCTGCGGGTTATCTCTCCAGTTCTTGCCGCATTTGTTGTGATTATAGTATTAACGTTTGGCTTAGGGTTCCTTGATATTACCCTTGCCTATACGCTCGGTGGCATTATGTTGGGGCTGCTATTAATCTTGCCTTTCGTGTTTTTCCAGGCAGGAAAACCCTATGGCAGAAACATTACCCTACAGCGCGCTCAATATCGCACGTTACTCACCAGCGCTTTGCAGGGACAAGCTGAATTAACTGTATTTGGTGCACTTAAGCGTTTTCGTCAATCCATGACGGCGATTGAAGGCGATTGGCTGAAAAGCCAGCAAAAACAGGCTAATTTGACAGGGCTTTCACAAGCCATCATGATTTTTTCTACGGGCATGACTGTAACACTGATACTTTGGCTCGCCGCAGCAGGTGTTGGAGAAAATAGTCAACCGGGTGCGTTAATAGCGCTATTTACCTTCTGTTCCCTTGCTGCTTTTGAAGCTCTTGGGCCAGTCACTATAGCATTCCAGCACATGGGACAGGTTCTTGCGGCTGCAACTCGTGTTTCTCAATTGATGCACCAAGAACCTGAAGTGGCTTTTCCTGATCACGGACCACAGGCGAATAGCTCTCTCAGCCTTGAGATAAAAAATCTTGATTTTACCTATCCGGGCCAACCTCAGCCTGTATTAAATGATATTTCTTTATCACTGACATCAGGCGAGCATGTTGCTTTATTAGGAAAGACCGGATGTGGCAAATCGACGCTTTTACAGTTATTAACTCGCGCCTGGGACGTTAATAATGGTGAAATCCAACTCAACCGGCATCCCATTTCCGACTATGATGAAGCAACACTCCGCTCAATGATGTCCATCGTTCCCCAACGTATACATGTGTTCAGCCACACTTTACGTGAGAATCTTTTATTAGCAAAACCCGATGCCAGCGATGATGAATTAGAAACCGTATTGCAACAAGTGGGCCTGGAGAACTTGCTAGGCAATGATAAGAAGCTAAACTGTTGGGTGGGTGAAGGCGGTCGCCAACTTTCCGGCGGAGAACAGCGCCGTTTAGGTATTGCCAGAGCGTTACTGCACAATGCCCCTTTAATGCTTCTGGATGAACCAACCGAAGGACTCGATTCTGATACTGAACAACAGATTTTGTCATTATTACACCGTAGTTGCCAGTACAAGACACTGATTATCGTGACTCACCGGCTGACAGGCTTACAACATATGGATCGGATCTGTGTTATGGATGAAGGACGTATTATTGAGCAAGGCAAACATGATGTGCTACTTGCCCAACAGGGACGGTATTATCAGTTTTATCAGCGTCAGAGCTATCCTACGCAGGAGTGATTCATTTTATGTTGATAGCTCAACTCGATAATTCATATGAATTTCCCGATCCAACCAATGCGATGGCTGAACCTAATGGTTTACTGGCATTTGGAGGAGATCTTAGTGCAGAACGCTTAAGAGTGGCGTATCATGAAGGAATTTTCCCGTGGTACTCGCCCAATGAGCCTCCTTTATGGTGGTCTCCCAACCCCCGGGCAGTATTAATTCCCGGGGAATTGCATACGGGCCGGACACTTCTTCGGTTTATTCGCAAACATACTTACCAAATTACGGTAAACTATGCTTTCGATGAAGTGATATATCATTGTGCACAACGACAAGAAGGCACTTGGATAGGGCCGGATGTTCTGCGAGGTTATCAAGCATTGCATCATGAAGGTTTGGCTCATTCAATTGAAGTTTGGCATGATCGCCAACTTGTAGGTGGTTTATACGGTGTTTGTATAGGGACATTGTTTTGCGGTGAATCTATGTTTAGCAGAATGGAGAATGCATCTAAGTGTGCGTTTGTCGCATTCTATCACCACTTTCTACATCATGGTGGCCGATTGTTTGACTGTCAGGTGTTAAATCACCATACAGAATCATTGGGCGCCAAAAATATTCCAAGGGAAGAATTTCTTCAGCATCTTTATCAATTGAGAGAGCAGCCATTACAATCGGGCTGCTGGTCTGAACAAGAGCTGGATTTATAATCATCACTTAGGGATTTATTCTGTTCACGGCGGGAATGTCATTATCGTCATACATGAAATGATGGTTTAAAATACGACATTCCTTTACATAATGATGGTTTTTCGGCATTATCGTGCCGATTAAAAACTATGGTTGTTACTTAGAGGATTAGATGGCCAAAGAAGACACTAATTTTGAAATGCAAGGTACTGTATTAGAAACACTGCCGAATACTGTGTTTCGTGTTGAATTAGACAACGGGCACGTTGTTACTGCCCATATTTCAGGAAAAATGCGTAAGAACTATATCCGCATCCTGACTGGAGACAAGGTCACAGTCGAGCTAACTACATATGACCCTGAAAAAGGCCGTATTACTTTCCGTAGTCGCTGATTAAGATACCTTTTAACACCACAGGGGATAGTATTTTCAGCATCCACCTGTGGTGTGGCTTTCGGTTTTTATCGCCAGCCTTTATCACTACTTACAGTCATCACTAACTTACAATACAGCATCTTCTGATTTCTTATTATTTGACTTATTCGACCTTTTGGCATCCTTAAAATTATATATTAATACTTGTTTGACCTTATCAAGCTTAATACTGACCGAGCCTCCATGCACCAAAGAACCAAATAATAATTCATTCGCCAATGGTTTTTTGAGGTTGTCCTGAATCACTCGAGCCATAGGACGTGCCCCCATAGCTTTATCGTAACCTTTGTTACATAACCACTGACGGGCGTCTGCACTGATTTCCAGAGAAACTCCTTTTTCATCCAGTTGGGCTTGTAATTCGACGATAAATTTATCAACGACTTGCTGAATAACCTCAGAAGAGAGTGCATCAAACCAAATGATACCATCAAGACGATTGCGGAATTCAGGTGTGAAAATCCGTTTAATCTCTTCCATTCCATCGGTGCTGTTATCTTGTTCAGTGAAACCAATGGATTTACGCTGTGTCTCACGTACCCCTGCATTAGTTGTCATCACCAAAATAACATTGCGAAAATCAGCTTTGCGGCCATTATTGTCGGTCAATGTCCCATTATCCATAACCTGTAACAATAAGTTAAAGACATCGGGATGGGCTTTTTCAATCTCATCCAGAAGTAATACAGAATGAGGATGTTTGATAATAGCATCAGTTAATAACCCTCCCTGATCATACCCCACATAACCCGGCGGTGCGCCAATTAAACGGCTAACAGTATGACGCTCCATATATTCCGACATATCAAACCGCAGTAATTTGACATTCAATACCTTAGCAAGTTGGACTGTCACTTCCGTTTTACCAACACCCGTCGGCCCTGCAAAGAGGAAAGACCCGACTGGTTTATACTCCTGACCCAATCCAGCACGACTCATTTTAATGGCTTCCGTTAAAGCCCCAATGGAGCGATCCTGGCCGAAGACCAACATCTTCAAACGATCATCCATTGTTCTCAGCACATCCTTATCACTCGCCGATACCGTTTTTTCCGGGATACGGGCGATGCGAGCAACAACGGATTCAATATCAGAAACATTGATCGTTTTCTTACGACGGCTGGACGGAACTAACCTTGTTCTGGCACCGGCTTCATCAATAACATCAATGGCCTTGTCCGGCAAATGGCGATCAGTAATGTATTTCACCGATAGCTCAACTGCTGCACGAATTGCCTTCGCCGTATAACGGACATCGTGGTGTGCCTCATACTTAGCCCGCAATCCATTGATAATTTGTACCGTTTCCTCTGGCGAGGGTTCAGCAATATCAATCTTCTGAAACCGACGAGCCAAAGCCCGATCCTTTTCGAAGATATTGCTGAATTCATGGTAAGTTGTCGAACCAATTACCCGAATACGGCCACTGGACAATAAAGGCTTAATAAGGTTGGCTGCATCCACTTGACCACCTGAAGCAGCGCCTGCACCAATGATAGTATGGATTTCATCAATAAAGAGAATGCTTTTTCTATCTTGCTCTAAGGTTTTTAACAAGGATTTGAAGCGCTTCTCAAAGTCACCACGGTATTTTGTACCCGCCAGCAGTGAACCAATATCCAGAGAATAGATAGTACAGCCCTGCATAACTTCGGGGACATTATTTTGTACAATACGCCATGCAAGCCCTTCTGCAATGGCCGTCTTGCCAACGCCAGATTCTCCAACAAACAGGGGATTATTCTTGCGACGGCGGCACAGTACCTGAACAGTTCTCTCCAATTCATTCTGACGCCCGACAAGGGGGTCAATTTGACCTTTTTGCGCCAATTGATTCAGATTAGTTGTAAAATTCTCCAACCGATCTTCACTGACTACCTGCTCTTCCTGAACCGGATTGATACTGTGGTGAGAATCGTTATCCGGCTCATCTTTGCGCGTTCCATGAGAAATAAAATTCACGACATCCAAACGACTGACATCATGCTTACGCAATAAATAAGCGGCCTGAGATTCCTGCTCACTAAAAATAGCAACTAAGACATTAGCTCCGGAAACGTCTGAACGCCCCGAAGATTGAACGTGAAACACAGCGCGTTGTAAGACACGCTGAAAACTTAATGTAGGTTGTGTATCTCTGTCATCATTTTCGGATAACAAAGGAGTAGTTTGAGCAATAAAATTCTCCAATTCCTGGCGTAACAGCGACAAATCAACTTTACAAGCCTCCAGTGCTTCCCGCGCCGATGTGTTACTTAATAGCGCCAGCAACAGGTGCTCTACAGTCATAAATTCATGCCTGTTATCCCTTGCTTTGGCAAAAGCAATGTTGAGACTAAGCTCCAGTTCTTGATTGAGCATAAGCACCTCCTCCTAAAATCAGTAAGCCAGATCAGACTTTTTCCAGCGTGCAAAGTAACGGATGCTCGTGCTCCTTAGCATACATGTTCACTTGCGCAGCTTTAGTTTCTGCGACCTCTGCCGTATAAATTCCGCAAACTGCTTTCCCTTTATAATGGACATCCAGCATTAGTTGCGTTGCTTTTTCAACATCATAAGAAAAGAACTTTCGCAATACGTCAACCACAAACTCCATAGGGGTATAGTCATCATTGTTAAGAATGACCTTATACATTGATGGCGGCTGTAGCTTTTGTTTTACGTCATCTTCAATAAATTCTTCAACTTTCAAACCGTTATAAAACTCAGTCATTATTCTTCCGCTGGGCATTTACTTTCCGCTGGATTTTAGTATGAACTAATTCATTCTACTGCTATATATTTTATCACTACATACAGCACTCTGCTTCCTCCCCCTTTGATTTACCGAATAAGGATTTCACCTAAAAATCGGATACCGTTATCTATATCAAACTTTAGCCATCTGAGACAGCTTGACGTTACTTATATGCTTGACGGCGTAATGAATTTCACTACAGTATATTTTATGAACACCGCATTCTGTCTGGGTGTCTGTTCATATTCTGAAATTTTTAGTGACTCCTAAATCCGAAATCGTGATACGAGGGATAGAGAAGTATGGAAACAGGTACTGTTAAATGGTTCAATAATGCAAAGGGCTTTGGATTTATTTGCCCAACCAGCGGGGGTGATGACATATTCGCTCACTATTCAACCATTCAGATGGATGGTTATAGGACGCTGAAAGCTGGGCAAAAAGTGAACTTTAGCGTTCATCAAGGCCCGAAAGGTAACCACGCCAGCCTTATTGTACCTTTGGAAGAAAGCTCAAAATCAAAAAAAGAGTGACCCAATAAATTCGTAATTCCACGCCACAAATAAACAATGGCCATTTGTGGCGTGCTATTTACTCCTCTGCTACTGCTACTTCCTTCCTTGCACACTACTCCCTTGCAAGCGCCTCTATAGGATCAAGATGAGCAGCGTTTCGTGCTGGCAGGAAACCAAAAACTATCCCAATGACTGTTGAACAACCAAAAGCGACGATAAATGCAGCAGGGCTATAAACGAAGTCCCATTTCGGTAATATCCACTGTGCAGTCAAAGATAAACTATATGACAGGGTAATCCCCAGTATGCCGCCCATTAGACAGACCAAGACAGATTCAATAAGAAATTGCTGCATAATATCGCTGGTTCTGGCACCGACTGCCATGCGGATACCAATCTCTCGGGTACGCTCTGTGACTGATACCAGCATGATATTCATCACGCCAATTCCACCAACCACCAAAGATATTACCGCCACTAGCGTTAAGAACATTTGTAAAGTTCGCGTTGTTTTATCAATTGCTTCAATTGTTCTGTTTACATTGTAGGTAGAAACATCTTTTTTACCATGATGAAATGCCAATAACTGCTTAAGCTTTTTTTCCGCTTTATTGGCAGAGTAGCCATCCTTCACTCTGACATCAATTGAATCCAAATAGCTTTTGTTTATCAGACGATCATTCATCGTGCTGTAAGGCAACCAAATTTGTAATGTGTTACCGCCATAAAACCCTTGCCCATCACCAATTACACCAATCACTGTCAAGGGTATATTTTCTAAAATGATCTCTTCGCCTATCACATTATTTTGGTAAGGAAACAACTTCTTACGAGTATAGTTGTCAATAATAGCCACTTGCGCCTGATGCTGAAGCATTTCTGAAGTAAAAGGCATGCCTTGAACAAACTTCATGGCGTATACATGGAAAAAATCACCTCCTACACCCAATACCGATGTATTAACATCAATATTGCCTCGACGCAAACGCCCACTTACCCTGAATTCAGGAGAAACTGCCTGAACATAATGTTGAGATTTTATTATTGGAATATCGGTGAGTTTCAGTGCCTGACTATCCAAGTCACTGGCATCATCACCAAAATCGCCACCCGGATAAATCTTGATGGAATTAGTTGCAATGGATTTAATATGTGATAGCACCATTGATTTTGCCGCATCACCAATCACCAGAATCGTTACAACAGAAGCAATGCCAATGATAATGCCAAGCATAGTCAGTAAGGTACGCAGTTTATTGATGATCATGGCACGCCACGCCATCAATAATGCTTCATTAAAACGCCCCCAAGTTTGTTGTACTGAAGAGTTTTTTACCCCCACAGAATTTATGCTCACAGGAGAAGAAAGAGGGGGCGATGTTTGTGTTAGGCATTCAGAAGGACGTGAATCACTCATGATACGCCCATCTTTAATTTCAATCACTCTTTGAGCCTGTGCTGCAATATTCGGATCATGAGTAACAATAATGACCGTATGCCCTTGCCGACAAAGTTGCTTCAAGATATCCATCATTTCCTGACCGGAAACACTATCCAGTGCTCCTGTCGGTTCATCAGCAAGGATGACTTGCCCGCCATTCATAAGTGCTCGGGCAATGCTGACTCGCTGTTGCTGTCCCCCTGAAAGCTGATTTGCCCGATAATTGACACGATTTTCCAGTCCGAGACTTTTAAGTAACCCGCCAGCCCACTCACGACGTTGCATTTTGGGAACACCTGAATAGATTGCCGGAATTTCAACATTCTGTTCTGCGGTTAAATGAGCCATCAGATGATAACGCTGGAAAATGAATCCAAAGTATTCCCTGCGTAATTCGGCCAGCTGGTTACTATCCAAACCGGCAGTATCTCTCCCGGCAACCCAATATTCCCCACTGCTGGGTTTATCCAGACAACCTAGTATATTCATCAAAGTTGACTTACCTGAACCGGAAGCACCGATAATCGCTACCATTTCTCCGGCGTGAATGGATAACGAAATATTATCCAAAACATTAACTTGTTCTTCTCCAGCAAGGTAACTGCGGCTAACACCTTTTAGTTCTAGTAACGTATTCATCATGATCCCTCTACATTACTATCACTACGACTACTTATCACGCGGTCATTTTCCTTCAAACCAGAAATAACCTGAACATTGATATTATTGAAAGCACCTGTCGTAATTTCACGTTTTTCTTCTTTTCCATTACGCAAGACACCAACTTCATATCGGGTAGAAGATATTTGCTTCCCCAAATCTGAAATTGGGATCATTAATACGTTATGTAAAATCTGAAGCTCTATCTTCACTTGAGCAGTCATTTGCAAACGCAGAATATGTTCAGGATTCGGAACCTTAAAACGGGCATAGTAGAAAACAGGGCCAGATTTATACGTCATTTCACCATTAGGTGTGCTTGCCGTTCCCTTAGGTGTTGGCAAGATATCTTCTAAGACACCGTGAAACTGTTTTCCGGGTGCTCCCAGAATAGTAAATGATGCTTTTTGTCCGGGTTTCAGATTTATGACATCTGCTTCTGATACTTCTGTATTAACCATCATCGTATCGAGGTTTGCAATTGTCAGGATAGTCGGAGCTTGCTGTGCGGCTATCACAGTTTGTCCCTGAAATGTTTTAATATCCGCCACAATTCCTTCTATGGGGGCGAGAATGTTGGTGTATTGCAAATTTGTTTCAGCCGTATCAAGTTTGGCCTTATTTTGCTGAATCCGTGCATTAAGGTTATCAACTCTGGCAGCTTTAGACTGCACGTCTGCTTTACTGACATCCAACTCCTGAGGAGATGTTGCATTTAATTTAAGCAATTTTTTTTGTCTGCTTATTTTAAGCTGAGCCAGTTTCAGCTCTGCTTGTGCACCGCGCAGATCGGCCTGCAATGATTTTGCCGTTTCTTGCGCTTCTATCACAGCATTTTTGGCTGTCTGTGGATCAATTGTCGCCAGTAATTGACCTTTTTTAATCTTTTCTCCCAATTTCACATACAATTCTTTCAATTGACCACTAACCTGAGAACCTACATCAACTTTACTCACTGCATCCAATTTACCTATAGCCAAAACACTTCTTTCAAAGTTACCCTTTATGACTGTATTAGCTTGATATGTGACAGGTTTCGGCAGGAATGAGAAATAGCACCATACCGATGCAATGGTAATGAGGATAAGCACTGTTGCGATCCAACGAGACTTAACAGAAAAAAGATTCATCAACAAAGCTCCACCATTAGAAAATAAAACTTCGTTACGCCAATGTACTGTAGATGACATCAACGAATCCTATCAACTAGATATTTCCGATTAGAAAAACATCTAAAACCGGAAATTTCTACACGTTCCAGAAACATATATTCCCCCTTTATCCATCAGATTTACTTGATTTCATTTATAACAACCACTCTATTAGAGATTTAAAAATGCGTTGAATTTCAGTATGTTTACCCTTATCCTATTTGTTATTTTAGTGTAAATATTTTGTTTGCATACGCTTATTAGCTCTTATGACTGGTTTTAATTATTAGAACTAGATAAAAAAACATCTCTTACTGGATAAGGATAGGAATTATGTATTCAGGATTGTTAATTATTCTTTTGCCTTTAACTCTGGGCTACCTTATTCATCTGAATAATAAATCGACACTCACTCTGGTACACCAGTTACTCAATGTCATGGTTTATACCATTCTTGTTCTGATGGGCATCAGCCTCGCCATGTTGGAGAATCTGGGCAGTAATTTGTTTTCTATCTTGCTGTATGCAACAACGTTTTTCCTATGCACCTTTATCATTAATATGCTAGCGCTTTTCCTATTGGATAAACGAGATCCGTGGATTATTAATACACATAAACAGGAAAAGCCAGCTTCCCGATTACATATGGTGCTAGATTCTGTCAAATTATGTGGCGCATTAATATTAGGGTTTCTTATTGGCTTAACAGGCTGGTCATGGTTCCAGTTTTCCAGCCGTGCCAGTGAAGTTGCATTGATTTTTCTACTATTCCTGGTTGGCATTCAACTGCGCAATAACGGCATGAGCTTAAGGCAAACGCTGTTGAATCGCCGTGGTACGATCATCGCCATAGTCGTTGCCATCAGTTCTCTGCTAGGCGGTGTGCTGGCTGCATTTTTGCTGGGATTACCTACCAAGACAGGTCTTGCCATTGCATCGGGATATGGTTGGTACTCCCTTTCGGGAATTTTAATTTCCGATGCTTATGGGCCGGTACTTGGGCCGGTACTTGGCAGTACAGCATTCTTCAATGACTTAGCTCGTGAACTGGCTTCCATTATGCTCATCCCCATGCTAATAAATCGCTATCGTTCAACCGCATTAGGTTTAACAGGCGCTACTTCAATCGATTTTACCTTACCTATCTTACAACGCTGTGGTGGTGTAAGTATCGTACCAGCAGCCATTGTCCATGGTTTTATATTGAGTTTAATGACTCCGTTGTTCATTGCATTTTTTACTCAATAAAGAACAACCTTGATTTAACATATAAACTGACTAAAAAAACTTTTCTGGTATGAAAATCAATCCAATTAGTAAAATAAAGAGCAAAAAACAATCCTAAAAAATGCCTATTACTTGATTAGTTAAGTGACTAATGTAATGAAAACAACAATTTTATGCAGAAATTATTGCATAGTTATGCTTATAGGATTAATATCTCAACAAATAACTAACTATTCATATTTTTCGCATGAGCATTCAATTAAAAAACATAAATTGTTTCTATGGTAAACATCAGGCTCTATTCGATATCAATTTTGAATGTACATCAGGAGAAACTGTCGTATTGCTGGGGCCAAGCGGGGCTGGCAAGAGTTCATTGCTACGTGTTCTGAACCTACTGGAGATGCCTCGCTCCGGACAACTCAATATGGCAACTCATCAATTTGATTTTAAGCAGCAACCCAATCACAAAGAAATTCTGGCATTACGACAAAAGGTTGGCATGGTCTTTCAACAATACAACCTGTGGCCACATTTAAGCGTAATGGATAATTTGATTGAAGCGCCTTGTCGAGTCCTGAAATTGTCTAAACAACAAGCCCGGGAAAAGGCAATAAAACTTCTCTCTCGTCTCCGTTTGGATGAATTCGCCAACCGTTTTCCACTGCATCTTTCTGGCGGGCAACAACAGCGTGTCGCCATTGCAAGGGCGTTAATGATGGAGCCGCAAATTCTGTTGTTTGATGAACCCACTGCTGCACTTGATCCGGAAATCACCTCTCAGGTTATTGATATTATTAAAGAGCTGGCAGAGACTGGTATCACGCAAGTTATTGTGACCCACGAAGTAGAAGTAGCTCGTAAAACAGCAAGTCAGGTTGTATATATGGAACAAGGCCACATTATCGAAAAGGGTGACGCAACTCATTTCATGCAGCCTCAGACAGAAGCCTTTGCTCATTATTTATCACACTGATATACCATACAGGATCTGTTATACCTAATAGGTTTCAAGTTCAAGTTGCCTCCCAGCGAATAAAGTACAACTTGAATGGTTGAGGATATATATCGATAATCGGTTACAAAACAAACATCAATAACAATTATTGACCACAACATTTATGAACAACAGGATATGGCTATGAAAAAATTATTGTTTGCAGTTTTGTTGAGTGCAATGACCTTATCGGCAGCCGCAGCAGAAAAAACGACTCTCCGTTTTGCAACAGAAGCCACTTACCCGCCATTTGAATTTATTGATGCAAACAATAAGATTCAGGGATTCGATGTCGATTTAGCAAATGCCATATGTGCAAAGCTTCAGACTGAGTGCACATTCACTAACCAATCTTTCGACAGCCTTATTCCCAGCCTGAAATTTCGCCGTTTTGATGCACTGATGGCAGGTATCGATATTACGCCCGATCGCCAAAAACAAGTTGATTTCACCCATACCTACTATGATAACTCGGCCATTTTCATTGCCCTCAAAGGAAAATTCGCTCACATTGGCGATCTCAAAGGTAAACAAGTTGGAATACAGAACGGAACTACACACCAAAAGTATTTGATGGAACAACATAAAGAAATCAAGACCGTACCTTATGATAGCTACCAGAATGCAATTCTTGATCTGAAAAATGGTCGTATTGATGCTGTGTTTGGCGATACAGCAGTCGTTAATGAGTGGCTGAAAAAGAATCAGGAATTAGGTACTGTTGGTAACAAAGTAACAGATAAAAACTACTTTGGTACTGGTTTAGGGATTGCAGTTCGTAAGGGCAATACTGAGTTACTGAACAAACTGAACAAGGCACTGGCTGAAGTTAAACAAGATGGTTCTTATGACACCATCTATAAAAAATGGTTTGAACAATAAGCTGGATCCCAATGAATGAACTACAATCTTTAATCAATGCCGCCGGAATTACCGTCGGCCTTGCCATCTCTTCACTTATCATTGGCTTAGTGCTGGCAATGCTTTTTGCCACGTGGGAATCCATACGCTGGAAACCTGTCGCTTTGTTAGGCTCCTGCTGGGTTACATTGATCCGGGGGCTGCCTGAAATTTTAGTCGTTCTCTTCATCTATTTCGGCAGTTCACAACTTCTAATCATGTTGTCAGAAGGTTTTGAAGTTAATCTGGTTTTCTGGCAGTTCAACATACAGATGGAAATTGATAACTTTGATGTCAGCCCTTTCCTTTGTGGTGTCATCGCCCTTTCACTATTGTATTCCGCGTATGCTTCACAAACGCTGCGGGGAGCATTGAAAGCCATCCCAATAGGGCAGTGGGAAGCAGGTCAGGCATTGGGGTTAAGTCAAACCCGCATATTTTTTCGTCTGATTATGCCGCAGATGTGGCGTCATGCCCTACCCGGACTCGGTAATCAATGGCTAGTTCTGTTGAAAGATACTGCTCTGGTTTCCCTAATCAGCGTTAATGATTTAATGTTACAGACAAAAAGCATCGCAACTCGAACACAAGAGCCATTTACATGGTATGTGATCGCTGCGGCTATCTATCTGGTCATTACATTGGTGAGCCAATTTATTCTTAAACAACTTGAAATGCGCACCACTCATTTTGAACGGAGTGCTTCATGATGTTTGAGTATATCAAGGATATTTTACCGGGCCTGCAAACCAGTCTTAGTCTGACTTTCACAGCATTACTGACTGCATTTATGTTGTCGGTTGTCTTGACTATGATTCTGACAATGAAATTGCCCGTACTCACCCAATTGGTAAAAGGCTATATCACGCTATTTACCGGAACGCCTCTTCTCGTTCAATTTTTTCTGATTTATTACGGGCCGGGACAATTCCCATCAATAAAAGAATATCCGTGGTTATGGCAACTTATGTCAGAACCGTGGCTATGTGCAATGGTTACGCTGGCATTGAACAGTGCCGCCTACTCAACCCAATTGTTTTATGGTGCGGTTAAGGCCATTCCCGCAGGGCAGTGGCAATCTTGTCAGGCTCTTGGTATGTCCAAAACACATTCTATGCGCATTCTGCTACCTTATGCTTTTAAGCGGGCGCTTTCTTCCTATTCCAATGAAGTCGTGCTGATTTTCAAGAGCACTTCGCTTGCCAGCACAATCACTTTATTGGATATCATGGGGCATAGTCAGCTTCAATTCGGTCGCAGTTATGATGTCACTGTATTCGTTGCCGCCGGTATCATTTACCTCTGTGTCAATGGTCTTTTAACACTATTAATGCGTATGATCGAACAGCGGGCATTATCATTTGAACAACGCAATTAATCACCGTTGCTATTTAATTAACCGGAGCATATTTTGCTTACTCCCGTGATAACCTCAAGTTATCACGGGAGTAAGCAGGTAAAATCAGCAGATTACTTTATATCAAGAACTAAACATCAAAAACCAACAATGCCAATGTTTCATAATGTTCAGTGTGGGGAAACATATCAAATAACTGAACTTTCTCTATTCGATATTGTTTGAGCATAGCAATATCTTTTGCCATCGTCTGAGCATTACAGCTTGAATAGAGAACAAACTTGGGAGCCATCCGACCAAGATATTCGCAAAGTTCTTTGCCAATACCTCTGCGAGGAGGGTTTACCAGTACTAAATCAGGTAGTTGTGATTTATCAAGCGCAAAATGAGTAGAATCCAGCGCCTGAAATACCACATGTTCCAACCCGAGGCTTTTGGCTGAATTTTTAGCACAATCAATAGCTTCAGCACTGATTTCGATCCCCGTCAGCTTGGTTTCTTTATCTGCACAATGCAAACCAAAACCACCTGCACCACAAAACAGATCCCACATGCTGCTGATATTTAATTCCCTGACCCAACGCCCTGCCGTTGCATACAACCCGGAGGCAATATCTGGATTCGTCTGGAAAAAACTACGCGGACGAATATACAACGGGATACCGTTAAAAGTTTCCTTCAACATCCTGGATTCAGTGAAAATGATCTCTTTTTCACCTTCCAAAATTGCCATATGAACCGGTTGGATATTGGCGGAAACCACTGTCACTTGTGGCAATTGTTTCTGCAACCATGGTAATGCACGCTCTAACTGAACCAGTTTTGTTTCTGAACGCAAAACAAAGCGCAGCATCATTTCACCATTGGCACGGCTTTCCGTCAGAAGAATATATTTCAATTCTCCTTTCTTACGCTCAACGTTATAGGGAACTAAGCCAGCTTTAGCGATAAATATTTTTATTGCATCAAATACTGGCTGAAAATATTGTGGGTACAACGGACAATCACAAAGATCGACGGTTCTACCATCACGATGCAACATACCAAGCAACGGGCGCTCAACACTACCACTCACTACCATCTTGGCTTTATTACGAAACCCACTGATCTGGCTGGTCACTGGCGGTAGCCAGTGTATTACTGATGTTTCCTGTAAAAGTTGTTTTAAATGTTGTTGTTTATCAGATAATTGCTGTGAATAGGACTTATCGAGCCACTGGCAGGAGTGACAATGCCCCGCGGTGTACTGCACACATTGCATTGTAAAAAACCGTATCAAAAAATATTAGTGCAAAGTAAATGTTGATGTATTCGTAGAAGCCAATGATTCTTCATCTTCCGCTTCTACTTCCACTTCTACTTCTATTTCCATCTCACTTTCCATATCATGATTGACATAGAGAAGATTATTGCTGTGAATTTCGAAAATCACATTAGCAATTTGTTCTTCACCTTGCTGCATAAAATTGGAAAACTGCGTGAAAGTCATACCTGCTGCGATGGGAAATGCCTGACAAACAATCAGCTTAGGTAAGTTTTCATCCTGAACATCAAGAAATGCCTTAACTGTCAGGGAACTGGCATTAATCTGGCTCAAATTGGCAACCAATGGAATGATCGCGGTTGGCCTAACTTCTGCCAGAGCAGAAAACAATACGATATCACCCAACAAATCGATCTTGGCATCAAACAGGCCATCGATATTCTGCATATGAGGCAAATGCAGGACTGAGTTTGAATCATTCTCAAAATAAGAAATTTTGAGCCGTTCAAGCCATGTGCGCAATGTTGACAAATCGGGAATAACCATAGAATCCATCGAAATTAACCTCATATGACCAAGAAGTTACACATGCTACTTTGGGAAACGCCCTATTGAGTAGCAGCATGACCAATAATTAACCTATTTTATTTTTTCATCATCAGAAAAAGACTGATGATTTTTATCTGCTTTCTTATGATCAATTCCCAAAAAGGAAAGATTATAGACCGCACGCCAGATAATATGGATAGCTGCTGGTATCAAGCAACCGATACCCAATAAGATCATAGCAATGTGAGCTTCTGTCGTCATTAATAAAGGTGATAGAATTACACTATCAGTGATCGACAAATATGCCAAAACTAATAACCCGATACCCAATACTTCCAATAAAATAACCAAATTGGGCATATCAGCCAATGAACGCATCTCTTTTGATGGGTTTATTTTCATTTTTGACCTGCTTTCTCAGCCTTAAAAATAGATCTTCTGTCACTTATCGTCAGGCTATCATACCTCAATCCCGCCAATTGGCAGGACTAATTACAACAAAAGGCAATTCCTGCTTTTTTTTGCGGGCACTTACAGGCATAGTAACTCCGGATGACAATCTATAAAGTTCACGATCATTACCACTAAGGAGTTGTTTGTATGTATACTGTCATTTTTGGCCGCCCGGGTTGCCCATACTGCGTTCGTGCTAAAGAACTCGCTGAAAAATTAAAAGCAGAGCGAGACGATTTTGATTATCGCTATGTTGATATCTGGGCTGAGAACATCACCAAAGACGACTTATCAAAAACAGTAGGTAAACCTGTTGAAACTGTTCCTCAAATTTTCATTGATGAAAAGCATATCGGTGGCTGCACTGACTTTGAAGCTTACGCTAAAGAAAATCTAGAGCTATACAAATAACAAAAAAATAACTAGCCAGAACGCAAAGCATCAAAAAATCCGCTATCCAGCCGAAAACGTTTACCTTACTGGATAGCGGTGACCTTAGCTATACCCCTTTCAAAAAAAATTCACCCCTCAGAAAAAATTTTTCGTTTTTTTTTCTCAATGATGAGAACTTTCATTCCATAGTGTAGTCTTAATTATTGCCACTGCTTTTCTTTGATGTCCCCATATTGAGGAGCCCGATAGTCATCCACTTTGGTTAAAGGCTATCGGGTTTTTTTGTTGTTTTTGTGTTAATTACAAGAGAGAGATGACTTTTCGTTACTATCACCGCTATATTATTTACTCATATGGTTTCAACAATAGTTAAATAAAGTGATGAATCAAAGTGATCATATTTATGGCTTTGTATTATAAAATTACTATTTTAACTTTAAGTTGCTAAAATAAAATCATCATGTTACGTAAATATCACGTTTGTGAGGCTACTTTGCTAGAACAACTTAACCACAAATTGTTTCTTTTTATCAATGCAACACCCGATTCATCACCCGCAATGATTTGGCTTGCAGTCTTTATCGCAAAATATTTAGTATTTGTTTATCCCATCACATTGGCCATTTGTTGGCTTTGGGGAAAAGAAGAAGCCATCACACATCAACGTACAGTCGTCAGTAAATCCTGTATCGCTTTTGCCTTTGGAATGGCAGTATCCTATATCCTTGGCATACTTGTTCCACACGCCAGACCGTTTGTTGAAGGTTTTGGCTATAATTTTCTCTATCATGCCCCTACGGAATCTTTTCCGAGTAACCATGGCACAGCCGTATTCACTTTCGCATTAGCATTCATCTTATGGCATCGGATCTGGTTAGGTGTAAGCCTAATAGTTATCGCCTGCGCCATTGCTTGGTCCCGTGTCTATGTTGGTGTCCACTGGCCGATTGACATGATTGGAGCATTTTTGGTGAGCCTATTAGGATGTGCTTTTTCTCAGGTATTTTGGGTCCTATATGGTGAACGCTTGCAAAGTAAACTTACCCGCCTTTACCAGTTCTGTTGTGCATTCTTGATCCGAAAAGGGTTGGTAAAAAATTAACCAAATTTCAAAGCCATATCCTATTAGATTGCAAATTGCAGCGCTGCACAATTTGCAAAATGAAAGGTAACGATATGTCGCTGGAAATTCGTTACTGGTATGAATTTCCAGTGAACATTTACATTTTAAATCCTAATCCCTTAATGTAATTAGGTTTACCTTAAATCCAGTAAGCTTGTTAAATTTAAGGTTTTATTTTATTCAATTTATTTCGTAACATTTATGTTACTCTATGTAAACAGACAAAATATCCAAATAAAATTCTTCGTTATATTTAACAATACACAACCACAAAATGATTACCATTTCTTCATAAATACAGATTCAATGACTGATATTTATACACAACGATCAACTAAAGATAATAGCTCCGTTAACACATAATCAATAAAAACAAAGTAATAAGAAAAAGAAAAAACACCCTATTCAACCAAGAAGAAAAGTCTTATTTTTTATTAAAAATCAATATATTATAGAATGCTTCGTGTTAAACCAGAAAGACAAAAATAAAAAATTAACATTAATTATATTTATTTAAATATTCATTAACCAACAATCGACAAAATTATTAATATATGAATATTATTGAATGATAATATAGGTCAATATGAGAACTTAAAACAAAAATAATGATATCATCCTTATTAAATTCTTCATTCTATTTTCTTTAATATTTGATTAACATTTCAGCAAAGATTTATAACATCTTTCCTTTTTTATATAAATCTTGCAATTGCGAGAGTGATCACGGTACATTTCACTGAAAATAAATATATTTCCCCTATCAAAAGTCAGGAGTTAAGTTTTTTGATTTGGGCATTAAAAATACAGTGAACAAGAGTTACAGCTCCTTTTCCTTTGTTTAAATGTTCTGTTTTAAATGAACACATTTTGGCCAAATTATTAATTTAGTAATAAAAATGTAGTAATAAAAACGTTTAGATAAACATCAACGCAATATCTGACAACTTATTATTCATATAAAAATCCAACTCGCGCATTTAATTAATGTGCGAGTTTAGCAGTTTTTAAATTTTACTTTACCGCGTTATTTCGGAGATATTTATGGACACATCTCAATCAGGTGCAATCGCATCCCCTGCTGCCAGCAAAAGCGAACTTGCTACCTGGCGTAAATCAGACACTGTATGGATGTTGGGGTTATATGGCACAGCCATTGGTGCTGGTGTTTTGTTTCTTCCCATCAATGCTGGCATCGGTGGCCTGATTCCGCTCATTATCATGGCGATACTCGCTCTTCCCATGACATTTTTTGCTCACCGTGGGATGTGCCGTTTTGTTTTATCTGGCAAAAACAACGGTGGAGATATCACCGGCGTGGTAGAAGAACATTTTGGTAAAGTTGCAGGTTTTCTGATCACTATTCTCTACTTCTTTGCTATTTATCCTATCCTGCTGGTTTATAGCGTGGCGCTGACCAACACAGTAGAAAGTTTTATCGTAAACCAGTTACAAATGAGCGCTCCACCACGTGCACTGCTGGCCCTTATCTTGCTTCTTGGTGTAATGAGCATCGTCCGCTTCGGTGAGCAAGTTATCGTCAAGGCCATGAGCGTGCTGGTATTCCCATTCGTCACTGTTTTAATGTTGTTGGCTGTGTATTTGATTCCTCATTGGAACACCGCTATCTTTGATACTCTGTCACTGGACAGTGCGATGTCGTCAACAAGCAGCCATGGCCTGCTATTCACTTTGTGGCTGGCGCTCCCTGTTATGATTTTCTCTTTCAACCACTCTCCAATCATTTCTGCATTTGCAGTAGCAAAACGTGAAGAATACGGTGAACATGCAGAGAAAAAATGCTCACGCATTCTAGGTTATGCTCACATCATGATGGTAATGACTGTCATGTTTTTTGTCTTTAGCTGCGTACTGAGTCTGTCTCCTGAAAATCTGGCAGAAGCAAAAGCACAGAACATTACTATTTTGTCTTATCTGGCTAACCATTTCCGTGTACCCACTATTGAATATATAGCTCCATTCATTGCTTTCATTGCCATTACCAAATCTTTTCTTGGTCACTATCTGGGTGCCCGTGAAGGTTTCAATGGTATTGTGAACAAGGCGTTGAGCTCTCAAGGCAAAACAATTCAGCACAAAACGCTGAATCGTATCACTAGCCTCTTTATGTTAGTCAGTGCGTGGATCATAGCCACACTTAACCCAAGTATTCTGGATATCATCCAGTCACTGGGTGGCCCTGTTATTGCCATGATCCTGTTCATCATGCCAATGTATGCCATTCATAAAGTTCCGGCTATGCGCAAGTATGCTGGCAAACCAAGCAATATCTTTGTTGTTTTAGCCGGTTCAATTGCTATTTCTGCGGCAATTTACTCAGTCATGTAATCAACGTAAAAAAGCTGCTGTTTATGCGGCAGCGCCAAAAAAATGCCAGTCAACCTTTTGGTGACTGGCATTTTTCACGTCATGTTGTTATGTAGACTTATCAAATTCTTTTAGCTCTAACTAACTGAATAACGAGCCAAACCAACCGGTTACAGTTTTTACAACGAAATCCCACATACGACCAAAGAAGCCACTTTCTTCCACTGCTTCTTTAACTACCAGCGGACGCTGATCAATAACTTTATCATTGAGCATAAAAGCCACAGTGCCCACCACTTGGTTTTTCGCCAGCGGCGCTTCAAGGGAAGTTTGATTCAATGTAAAACTGGCTTTTAAATTACCCACCTGCCCACGAGGCACTATCACTGAAGCATCTTTCTCAACCCCTAAAGCGGCCTCTGAACGCGTCCCGTACCATACTTTTTCAGTCACCAGCGTATCACTTGCCTTTAGGGGGATCGCCGATTCATAAAAGCGGAATCCCCATGCTAAAATTTTTTCACTGTCAGAAAAACGCATTCGATCACTGGGGGCACCCAATACCACCGAAATCAAACGCATTTGCTCTTCTGTTGCTGATGCGACCAGATTATAGCCAGCGCCATTGGTGTGTCCGGTTTTCACACCATCCACATTCATATTCTGGTTCCACAATAAGCGGTTACGATTAGGCTGACGGATATTGTTAAACGTAAATTCTTTCTCTTTATTCAGAGCATACTCTTCCGGCACATCACGGATCATAGCCTGACTTAAAAGTGCCATATCATGGGCTGTACTATATTGGCCGGCTGCATCCAGGCCATGAACAGTTTTAAAATGGGTATTCGTCAGTTTCAGTGTTTTCGAATATTTATTCATCAAATCAACAAATGTGTCCTGACTGCCTGCCACATAATCAGCAAGGGCAATACTGGCATCATTACCGGACTGGATTACAATGCCGCGGTTCAGATCTATAACCTTAACTCTGTCACCCGGCTTCAAAAACATTAGGGATGAACCTTTAAGCACCGGGTTACCCGTAGCCCAGGCATCTTTACCAACAGTTACCATATCTTCTGTGGAAATCTTTCCTGACTTAATCGCCTGCCCAATCACATAGCTGGTCATCATTTTGGTTAAACTTGCCGGATCTAACCGCTCATCAGCATTATTTGAAGCTAGAATTTTTCCGCTGGCATAATCCATCAATACATAAGCTTTAGCATCAATTTCAGGTGCAGCGGGTTCGTCCACTGCATACACATTGGCACTCGCTAGCCAAAAAACACTCAAGCCAACAACAAAAGATTTTATTACCGGTGTATGTCGTTTTTTTTCCATCATCAGTCGCCCTTTTTCTTTATTACTCAACTTTGTATATATCTATAAAGTAAAAATAAAAACTCTTATTAATATAGGATGTTATAAGAGAAGACTCCAACCCAATAACGTAAAGATTTTCTTGTTATTAGTCTGATTTTGTTATTATATTATCGACAATTCCGAGTGAACTTATATGAGAAAAAATAATGCTGACAATCTGGGGTCGTAAAAACTCATCAAATGTGAAAAAAGTCCTTTGGTGTCTGGAAGAGTTGAATGTGCCATATCAACAAATTGATATTGGCGGAAAATTCGGTAAGCTCAATGATCCTGCATACCTACGCATGAATCCGAATGCCGTCATTCCTTGTTTGCAAGACGGTGATTTTATTTTGTGGGAATCAAATGCAATTGTACGTTACATTGCAGCCAAATTCAGTAAAGATGGCCTTTACCCAGCCGATCTTCAAGAAAGAGCCAACATTGAAAAATGGATGGATTGGGTTGGTTGCAATCTATTTCCGCCCATTAAACAGTTCATGATCAGTTTTATCAGAACACCAGAAGATCAGCGCGACCCCAAAATTATTACCCAAGCTTTAGCAGAAATTGAAAAATTACTGAAAATTGTCGATGACATACTCAGTCACCAACAATACCTTTCCGGTGCTAAATTTGGCATGGCTGATATCGCTCTGGCTCCGCTGGTTTATTTGTGGCTAAACGTAGAGATAGATCGCCCTTCCCTGCCAAATCTAGAACGCTGGTATCAACTGTTAACCGAAAGACCCGCTTTTAAAAAGATTGTTATGATCGAAATAAATTAATCATTAGCTCATTGGCATTCTGCCGGGATCTGGAAACTGATACTCAAACCCCAGTTCCCGACAGATCCGGCTACCATCAACCACCTTGCTTTCAATTGCCTTACTTTCCGATTGCAAAAATTCTGGCGGCGTTAAATCGAGTTGTTGGCTGGCTAACGGATAATATTCTGATCTTTTCGGGTGAATCGGTGCACACAGATTATAAATATGCCCCCCTTCTGGCTGCTGGATAAGCAGCTTAATGGCGGAAATAACATCATCCTGATGTACCAAATTAACCGCATTTTCTCCCCCCTCAATCGCTTTTCTCCCCGCGAGAAAACGCCCTGCATGGCGCCCATTACCTACCAGGCCAGCCAAACGTAATATATCGACCGATGTATTGGGTAACTGGTGCAGCCAATTTTCCAGCTCCACCAACGCCGTTGCTGATTGTGTTTCAGGAGACAACGGCTCATCTTCATTGAGATAACCCACAGATGAGCCATAAACTGAAGTGGAACTGGTGAAAATAATTCGTGGAACAGCATATGAAAGCGCAGTATCGATAATCAGCTGCACGGCTTTGACATATCTTTCCCCTCCACCAGCAACCCCACTAACCGGTAATGCTAAAACCAGCACATCGACAGACATCAATTGCTCAAGATCATCCATTTCACAGACAATTTGTGGGTTTAGATTCAATAGGCGGCAATCGATACCACACATACATGCAGCTTCAACACCATCCGATGTTGTTTTACTGCCAACTACCTGCATACCACTACTTAGTAGTGCTTGCGCCAATGGCATTCCTAACCAGCCTAGTCCAATAATAGAAACTTTTTTTACCATGGCTCTTCCCCAAGACTGACATGATTTTGATTATTAGGTCAATATATGACCACAGCTAACATTACCCGTATATTTTCCTAATGACAACAGCCCTTATTTATTATTGAAAACAATTAATTAACACAAAATAAATATCTTTTTTTAAAAAAAGTTTGCTTTTCATACATAAAATCATATAGGTTAAACAACAAGCAACCAGTCCTTAGCCGAAAACATAACGTTAAGTACAGTCATCATTAAGTGCATATATACCCTTTATAAAAATAACACTTAATATAGATCAGACGTAGATAGAGAGCTCTCATATTATGAACCGTATTCAATTCAGCCATCATCATCACCATCATCCTGATTAGTCTTTCAGGCTGCTGTGTGCTGGAAGACATTTAATCCGTCTTCCGGTGGCATGAATACGACAAAACCCCCGGAAGATTTTCCGGGGGTTTTTTGTTTCTGGCTTCTACGATTTAAATACTGACCGAATATCAAGATAGGGTAAAACACAACATGTTAGATAAAACACGTTTACGGATAGCCATTCAGAAATCAGGCCGCCTTAGTGATGATTCCAGAACATTGCTGGCACGCTGTGGGATCAAAATCAACTTACAACAACAACGCCTGATTGCATTTGCAGAAAATATGCCCATTGATATCCTGCGCGTCCGCGACGATGATATTCCCGGCCTGATTATGGATGGGGTTGTCGATTTGGGCATTATCGGTGAAAACGTCCTTGAAGAAGAATTACTGACTCGTCAGGCTCAAGGAGAAACCCCGAATTATTTAACATTACGTCGTCTGGATTTTGGTGACTGCCGTCTTTCCCTCGCAGCTTCCTTTGATTGCGAGTATACAGGGGTGGAATGCCTGCAAGATGCCCGTATTGCCACATCTTACCCACACTTACTAAAACGTTATTTAGATCAGAAAGGCATACGCTTCAAACCCTGTCTCCTTAATGGTTCTGTCGAAGTTGCACCTCGTGCAGGGCTAGCGGATGCCATTTGTGATTTAGTTTCAACCGGTGCCACATTGGAAGCCAACGGGCTGCGGGAAGTTGAAGTAATTTATCGCTCAAAAGCCTGCCTTATCCAACGTGATGGTGAGATGCCAGAACCTAAGCAACAGCTCATCGACAAACTGATGCTCCGCATTCAAGGCGTCATTCAGGCACGAGAATCCAAATACATCATGCTGCACGCTCCCAATGATAAGTTGGAAGAGATTATTTCCCTACTGCCGGGAGCCGAACGCCCCACCATTTTGCCGCTCGCAGGCGCCCAAAATCGTGTCGCTATGCACATGGTCAGCAGTGAAACTCTATTCTGGGAAACGATGGAAAAACTCAAAGCATTGGGTGCGAGTTCCATTCTCGTTCTGCCAATTGAAAAAATGATGGAGTAAAACTTGATGAATGTTAATTTTAAAACCATCATCCGCTGGCAAGAATGCACCCCAGAGCAACAAAAAATATTGCTGGCCCGCCCGGCTGTCGCGGCATCAGATGATATAGCCTGCACCGTCAAACAGATCCTGAATACAGTAAAAACACGCGGCGACCAAGCATTACAAGAATTCAGCCAACGCTTCGACAAAACGATTGTGGAAGCCATCCGGATCACTCCAAGTGAAGTAGATTTAGCTGTCAACCGCCTGAACCCGGAAATTAAACAGGCTATGCAGCAAGCCATGAATAATATTCGTCAGTTTCACGAAGCGCAAAAACCAGTAAAAATTGAAGTTGAAACCCTGCCGGGTGTTCGCTGCCAGCAAATCACCCGCCCAATAAACTCAGTCGGGCTTTATATTCCCGGCGGCTCTGCCCCGCTGCCTTCTACAGTATTAATGCTGGGCATACCAGCCAACATTGCGGGTTGCCGTAAAATCATCCTGTGTTCTCCACCTCCCATTGCCGATGAAATTCTCTATGTGGCACAACTGTGCGGGATCACTGAAATTTTCCAAATTGGTGGAGCACAAGCCATTGCCGCAATGGCATTCGGTACAGAATCTGTTCCCAAAGTAGACAAAATTTTTGGCCCCGGCAATGCATGGGTCACAGAAGCCAAACGGCAAGTGAGCCAATATATTGATGGTGCTGCAATCGACATGCCCGCTGGCCCGTCAGAGGTACTGGTTATCGCTGATCACGGAGCTAACCCTGTATTTACTGCCGCAGATTTACTTTCTCAAGCGGAACATGGCCCGGATTCCCAAGTCATACTGCTAACACCTGACGAAAACTTTGCCGGACAAGTCATCCATGAAATTGAAGCCCAGCTCGCGATATTGCCACGCCAGCAGATCGCAAATCAGGCTTTGCAGTCTAGCCGCATCATTATTACAAAAGATCTCACCCAGTGCGTGGAGATCAGCAACCAATACGGCCCTGAGCACTTGATCATTCAAACCCGTCAACCTGAACAATTAGTGGAACAGATTACCAGTGCTGGCTCTATATTCCTCGGTGACTGGTCGCCAGAATCTGCGGGGGACTATGCATCCGGCACCAATCATGTCCTGCCGACCTATGGCTATACTTCAACCTATTCCAGCCTCGGTCTGGCTGATTTTCTAAAAAGAATGACCGTTCAGCGACTCACACCACAAGGGTTGAGAAACCTCGCTCCCACGATAGAAACGCTGGCACAGGCAGAACAACTCATCGCGCATAAAAATGCGGTTACATTACGTATGGCTGCTTTGAATGACGCAAACTTAGAATCACAAGGCTAAGGATCAATCATGAGTACGGTTTTTGATATCAATTCACTGGCAAGAGAAAATATTCTTAATTTAGTTCCTTATATGTCAGCCCGCCGTCTGGGAGGTAAAGGCGATATTTGGCTGAATGCGAATGAATACCATACCGCACCCGATTTCCAATTTCGTGAGAACACGCTCAATCGTTACCCTGAATGTCAGCCCGCCGCAGTTATCCAACGTTATGCCAATTACGCAGGCTTACAACCGGAACAAGTTCTTGTCAGCCGTGGAGCGGATGAATCTATCGAACTGTTGATCCGCGTTTTTTGCGAACCAGGGCGTGATGCCGTGCTGTTTTGCCCGCCTACTTATGGCATGTACAGTGTTAGCGCGGAAGCCTTCGGCATAGAACAAAAAAAGATCCCTGTCAGTGCCAACTGGCAACCCGATGTTGATTCCATCAAAAATAATTTGGATCGCGTCAAACTTATTTATATCTGTAGCCCTAACAACCCCACGGGTAATTTGGTTGAACCTGCGGCATTACGTCAGATCCTTGAACTCACCCGTCACCAGGCCATTGTGGCCATTGATGAGGCCTACATCGATTTTTGTCCGCAACATACTACCATTCGTTGGCTGCAAGACTACCCTCACTTGGTCATTTTGCGAACCCTCTCGAAAGCTTTTGCTTTGGCTGGATTACGTTGTGGATTTACGTTGGCTTCTGCCGATATTATCGCGCTGATGCTGAAAGTGATTGCCCCTTATCCGCTTGCAACGCCTGTCGCAGATATCGCTGCACAAGCACTAACGGAAACGGGTATTCAGACAATGAAAAATCGTGTGGCAGAAATTGTCAGTAACCGGATTTATCTTCAGCAAGAGCTCAGTCAATTGGCATTGGTTGAAAGCGTGTTTCCGAGCGAAACCAACTATATTTTGGTGAAATTTACCGATGCAGAAATCGTATTCAGGACGTTATGGGATAAAGGAATCATCTTACGTGATCAGCGGAAGCAGCCGGGATTAGAGAATTGCCTGCGCATCACCATTGGTAGCCGGAGTGAATGTGAACAGGTGGTCAATGCCATCAATGCACTTTCCAGCCAGACCCAACAAATCAAGGAAACCGAAAATCCATGAGCCAGAAACTGCTTTTTATTGACCGAGACGGAACGTTGATCACTGAACCCCCCAGCGATTATCAGGTTGATCGCCTTGATAAACTGGCCTTTGAAGCTGGCGTCATCCCTGCCCTGCTATCCCTGCAAAAAGCAGGTTACAAGCTGGTTATGGTGACTAATCAGGATGGATTAGGCACAGCCAGTTTTCCACAAGCTGATTTTGAGCCACCACATGCCCTGATGATGCAAGTTTTTACTTCACAAGGTATCCATTTTGAAGACGTACTGATCTGCCCGCACAAACCTGAAGATAACTGCAACTGTCGTAAGCCCAGACTCGGCTTGGTAAACAAATATCTGGCAAAAGATGTCATTGATATCGAAAACGTCATTGATACTGAAAACAGTTATGTCATCGGTGATCGGGAAACTGATTTGCAATTGGCCCAAAACATGGGAATTAAGGGTATTCGCTACCAACCTGAATCACTTGGATGGTCAGCCATTTGCGAAAATTTGACTCGAAAAGATCGCTATGCACATGTTGAACGTAAAACCAAAGAAACGGCCATTGATATTGAAGTCTGGTTGGATCGCGAAGGTGAAAGCCGTATCAATACCGGTGTTGGTTTCTTTGATCATATGTTGGATCAGATCGCGACTCACGGCGGGTTCCGCATTAACATACAAGTCAAAGGCGATCTCTATATAGATGACCATCACACCGTTGAAGACACTGGTTTGGCACTGGGTGAAGCCTTGAAGCAAGCATTAGGAGATAAGCGGGGAATCGCCCGTTTTGGCTTTACATTGCCAATGGATGAATGTCTTGCTCGCTGCGCCTTAGATATTTCCGGTCGCCCACATCTTGAATATAAAGCTGAATTTAAACATCAGCGTGTCGGAGATTTAAGTACAGAAATGATAGAACATTTCTTCCGTTCCCTCTCCTACACAATGGGATGCACCCTGCACCTGAAAACCAAAGGAAAGAATGACCATCATCGGGCAGAAAGCCTGTTCAAAGTTTTTGGCCGGACATTGCGGCAGGCTATTCGCATAGAAGGCGATACCTTGCCTAGTTCAAAAGGTGTTTTATAAGGGATGCTATAAGGGAAGTTATGATGAAGGAAGTTATAATGAAAATAGTTATTCTGGATACAGGTTGTGCTAACCTCGCATCTGTTGCTTATGCCATCCGTCGATTGGGCTATGACCCAATTATCAGTTTAGACGCAAATGTTGTGCGTTCAGCCGATAAACTACTTCTGCCCGGCGTGGGCACGGCTGCCGCTGCAATGGAGCAACTTGAACAACGCCAATTAATCCCATTGATTAACTCACTCTCTCAACCTGTACTGGGTATTTGCCTCGGCATGCAGCTATTGGCTGACATCAGCGCGGAAGGCGATAACGTTCCTTTGCTGAAATTAATTAACGCACCCGTCGAAAAAATGGTGACCAAAGGATTACCATTACCGCATATGGGCTGGAACCAAGTGCAGGCACAGGAAGGACACCCTCTGTTTCGCCACATTACAGACAATGCCCGGTTCTATTTTGTTCATAGCTATGCGCTGCCTATCGGTGAATATACGATTGCTCAAACGGAATACGGCAATATATTTAGCAGTGCCGTTGCAAAAGACAATTTCTTTGGAGTGCAATTCCATCCTGAGCGTTCAGGTGCAGCAGGCGCACAATTATTGAAAAACTTTCTGGAGATGTAATCCCATGATTATACCTGCATTAGATTTAATCGACGGCAACGTGGTTCGTTTGCATCAAGGAGATTACGGTCAACGCCGGGATTATGGCAATTCTCCACTTTCGCGTTTGCAACAATATGAGCAGGATGGCGCTGAATTACTGCACTTAGTGGATCTGACAGGTGCAAAAGATCCTGCCAAACGACAGATCGCGCTTTTGAAAGAGTTAGTGGCGGGTGTGACTGTGCCTGTTCAGGTTGGCGGAGGCATTCGTTCAGAAAACGATGTCAAAACGCTTCTTGAAGCAGGTGCCAGCCGGGTTGTAATTGGCTCGACTGCAATTACCCATCCTGAATTAGTCAAACAGTGGTTTCAACAATATGGAGCAGAGGCGATTGTACTGGCATTGGATATCCGCATCAGTGCCGATGGGGTTAAACAAATAGCCATCAGTGGTTGGCAAGAAAACAGTCATGCCACCCTTGAATATGTCATTGAACAATATCTTCCTGTCGGGTTAAAGCATGTGTTATGTACCGATATTTCCCGTGATGGCACATTAAGCGGCTCTAATATCACTCTCTATCAGGAAATCAGCCAACAATACCCACAAATCCGGCTTCAAGCTTCCGGCGGTATTGGCAACCTCGCCGATATTTCTCCCCTGCCTGCGTCTGGTGTCGCAGGTGTTATTGTCGGGCGTGCATTACTGGAAGGAAAATTTACCCTGACGGAGGCTATACAATGTTGGCAAAACGCATAATTCCATGCCTTGATGTCCGTGATGGGCAAGTCGTCAAAGGCGTACAATTCCGTAATCATGAAATTATTGGCGATATCGTTCCTCTTGCACAACGCTATGCCCAAGAAGGCGCAGATGAGTTGGTGTTTTACGATATTACCGCCTCGTCTGATGGTCGTGTGGTGGATAAAAGCTGGGTAGCAAAAGTTGCGGAAGTCATCGACATCCCTTTCTGTGTGGCGGGTGGCATTAAATCCATTGAAGAAGCAGGGCAAATTTTATCGTTCGGGGCAGATAAAATTTCCATCAACTCCCCTGCACTTTCTGATCCTGATTTAATTAACCGCTTGGCTGATCGCTACGGAGTCCAGTGTATCGTTGTAGGTATTGATACATGGTTTGATGAGAAAACCGACAATTATCAGGTTTACCAGTTTACAGGTGATGAAAAACGGACAACCGCAACACGCTGGCAGACATTGGATTGGGTCAAAGAAGTACAACAACGTGGAGCGGGTGAAATTGTCCTGAATATGATGAATCAGGATGGTGTCCGCAATGGCTATGATCTCACGCAACTGAAATTAGTGCGTGATGTCTGTTCTGTACCGTTAATTGCTTCTGGAGGAGCCGGAGCACCGGAACATTTCCTCGATGCTTTTCAACTTACAAACGTTGATGGTGCTTTAGCTGCCTCCGTTTTTCACAAACAACTCATTAATATCGGTGAACTCAAGCAATATCTTGCTACACAGGATGTCGAGGTTAGAACATGTTGACAGCACAGCCATTAACAACACAAGAAATCGAAAAGCTGGATTGGGGAAAAGTGGATAACCTGATGCCAGTCATCGTCCAGCATGCTATTTCTGGAACAGTATTAATGTTGGGTTACATGAATCAGGAAGCACTGAATGTCACTCTCGACTCAGGTAAAGTGACCTTTTTCTCCCGTACTAAACAGCGGTTATGGACAAAAGGCGAAAGTTCCGGTCATTTTCTGAATCTGGTTGATATTTATCCCGATTGTGATAACGATACTCTACTCACCCTCGTAAATCCTGTTGGCCCAACCTGCCATAAAGGTACTGAAAGCTGCTTTGCTTCCGTACAAACCGACTGGGGTTTCCTCTATCAATTGGAACAACTATTGGCAAGCCGAAAAAATGCCTCGCCGGACAGTTCCTATACCGCTCGTTTATACGCCAGTGGAACAAAACGCATTGCCCAGAAAGTGGGTGAAGAAGGTGTGGAAACAGCATTGGCTGCGACAGTGAATGATAGAGAGGAATTGACCAATGAAGCCGCAGATTTGATTTATCACCTGCTGGTTTTGCTGCAAGATCAGGATCTAGACCTCAGCTGTATCATTCGTCAATTACGGGAACGGCATTCAGCCAAAGAATAATTTCCAAGGTAGGGATTGAGATTTTCAAAAATAGCAGCCACTTCACTAAGCTATATGTACATGTACATGTACGAAGTGGCTGCCTGCTGTCCTATTAGATAACCTTTTATATCTGAGACAAGATGTCACATCAATTATGGTGGCTATTCAAATTCTGTAGCTCAAAACATCTGACAAATTGTAAAATCATTGTCATTGGTAATAGAGAAGCCGATTACTCTATTTAGCAACCACAACTACTTGGTACATATATGGGAGCAACTGAGGCGGCAAATTGGCTTGAAGTGGTTTCACAGTTAAAAACGCCATAGTGTGTACAACCTTCACCAATCACACTAAACAGGCTATGGTATCGACTTTTGCAAATAATATCTGCCGTATTTCGACATATTGGCACTGCTTTCCCTGTTTCAAATACATGTTCTTGATCAAACATAAAACGAGTGGGAGCTTCAGGATGATTACCTTTGTATATAGCAGCTTGACCATAATCTTCACAACTATCTTCTAGATCAATCCTGAATAATCTGAGAGTCATTGAATACAGTTTTGCGCCACCTAATTTTTCTTCAATGGGCTTGTTGTTAATGGTTTTTAAATGACTTGAAACAACTCGTATATCCCGAAAGCCTGCATCACGAGCGATTTTCACGAAATCGCCATAATACAACACATCACCAATACATTCTCCAATCAACAATGGATCATTTTTCAACTCTTGGGAAAGTCTGCGATCAGAGAAAATATCAGCAAAATAAACTTCTCCACCAGGTTTGAGCAACTGGGCTATTCCTTGAAGTACATTAGATTTTGCAGCCGCCAGATTAATAACACAATTGGAGACTATGACATCGACACTATTCGGCGGTAAATTGAGTGATTCCAAAGACTCGATATTACCATGTATAAAATGTACATTACTTTCATTATAACCATAGGCTTCGCGGTGATATTCGATATAACTCCTGGCAAATTCAATTTGCTCAAGAGTCGTATCCACGCCGATCACTTTCCCTTCTGCTCCTACCAACTTAGATAAAATGAAGCAATCTCTCCCGCCACCACAGCCTAAATCCAACACTGTTGCTCCAGCCAGTAAAGGAGGAAACGGAGTACCACAGCCATAAAATCTCTTCTGCACATCTGGGTGAATTGTCTTTAATATGGCTTTTATCTCATCGGAAGGTGATTCATCGACAGTGCAAACATTGGTTACCAAGTCTTCCTTACTTGAAAGCGTTGTACCATAGTAATACTGTACATTCTCAACTCGCTGAGATAATTCTTGTTCTTTGGTTTTCATCATTCAATTCCTCTAATAAAATCCAACTTTAGGCCAGATATGATTCTAGTGACCTCTCGGCCTAATATGGTTATTTGCTTGTTATCTAAGAGAACATTCAGAAAAATAGGAAAGTCGTGTAACCTGCGATCATTGCCATAGCAAAGATAACAGTGACAAAGGCGGCCAAGAGCTTAAATGTAAATAGGGAGCGTAATAAAATTAGCTCAGTTAGGCTGGCACCGGCACCACCAATAATTAACGCCAGAACCGTTCCGGCACCGACTCCTTTCGCCATCAAAGCTGCTGAAAGAGGTATCAAAGCTTCGGCACGAATATATAGCGGTACGCCAATGACAGCAGCAACGGGGATAGCAAAAGGATTATCTGAGCCAGCGTATTGTTCAAGCAGACTAGTCGGTATATAGCCATAGATAACACTGCCGATTGCAATACCGATAAATAAATACGGTAGTACCCCCTTAAAATCTGACCAAACTTCCTGCCATAAACCGCTGTACTTACTTTTTTGGCGATCAGTTTTAACAATTTGGCTATCACAGCAACTTGTAGATTGCGTGGTGGTTTGAGTAACAGGACCACAGGACGTCGCTATTGATTCACAACTATTTGATATCGTAGGTTTAATGCCACAATTACTTCCAGAGTTCCCGCAACCAGACGCCACTTCACGGCGTATATAACGTTCAAATCCCAGTACTTGTAGCAACCATCCAGCTCCAAGTGAGACTAGAAGAGCAGATAGTACATAAATCGCTGTTAACGTCAGACCAAAAGTAGCAACAAGCAATACAACAATGATGGGATTCAATAAAGGGGAGGAAAATAAAAATACCATCATTGGACCAAAACCAGCTTTGGAACGAATTAACCCTTTCAACATAGGAATAGTCGAACAACTACAGAAAGGAGTAATAGATCCGAGAGCTGCAGCCAAAAAATATCCTCTTTTCCGGTTAGCGCTCAGTAAGGCTTCCACCTTGGATGGAGGTACATGTCGCTGGAGAAGGCCTATAAATAAACTAACACCAATAAATAAGGCTGATAATTCTATGGCAAGGAAAACAAACATATTTAGGGTTTCTTGCAATTGAGAAGACATTCTAATTCTCCAAATATCTATATTTCTAGTAATATGGAATTATTGCGGATAATAGATTGCCATTGCAAACACTGTCAAGTATATTTCTAGAAACATAGAAATTTTTGTTTAGAAACGCGTATGAAACACGAAGAAGTCGCAGAAAGTCTGGCTGAACTAGGGAACACTCACCGATTAGCCATATTTCGATATTTAGTTAAAGCTGGTCATCAAGGAGCCTCTGTCGGGAAAATTCAGAAAGCCTTGGAGATTCCAGCCTCAACGCTATCACATCATCTCGCCCGTCTGGTGAAGGCCGGACTGATCCGTCAAGAGAAGCACAGCCGTACTATTGTATGCATACCTGAATATCAGCATTTGGAAAACCTGATCAACTTCTTGCAAGAAGAATGTTGTGTAGGGATTTCAGTTGAACGTTTCACCGCGGAATCATGTGGATTACGTGAAAAATAGTGTGTGATAACGGAGGATAATATTCCCATCAAGTGTACAGAGTGAGTCCATAGTAGCTCTGAAAAGAAGAACATATATGTGTAGTGCATCTGTACACTTTTGGAAATACGTACTACCAGAAAAAATCATCGTAACCAGTGTTACTAGAATACTCGGTGATTAAAACCATTGCTCAGTAAGTTACATCGCTGCCTTAAAGATAGCAACAACCTCTTCATGTGAAGCTTGAATCGGGTTAGTAAAACCACAGGCATCTTTCAGCGCATTGGTCGCCAATGTCGGCAAATCTTCTTCTTTCACATTCAATGAGGATAATCCAGCCGGAATATTCACATCCTTCGCCAAGCTTTTGATCTCTTGGATACAAACTTCTGCTCCCAGCTGATCATTCAAGTTTGCAATATCAGCGCCCATCGCAATAGCGATATCTTTCAAACGAGCCGCAGAAACTTTTGCATTAAATCTTTGCACATGTGGCAGTAAAACCGCATTGCAGACACCATGTGGTAAGTCATAAAATCCACCTAATTGGTGTGCCATCGCATGGACATATCCCAAAGAAGCATTATTGAATGCCATACCTGCCAGAAACTGGGCATAGGCCATATTCTCACGCGCTTCCATATCATTGCCGTCTTCAACGGCACGGCGCAGATAATTGCTAATCATTGTCACTGCTTTTAATGCACAGGCATCAGTGATTGGGTTCGCTGCTGTAGAAACATAAGCCTCAATGGCATGAGTCAATGCATCCATCCCGGTTGCGGCTGTCAGTCCTTTTGGCATACCTGCCATCAAAGCAGAATCATTGACTGACAGAATAGGCGTAACATTTTTATCCACAATTGCCATTTTAATATGACGTTCAACATCCGTAATAATACAGAAGCGTGTCATTTCAGAAGCAGTACCCGCAGTAGTATTCATAGCAATCAAAGGTAACTGCGGTTTAGCTGAACGATCAACGCCTTCATAATCACGAATATCCCCACCGTTGGTCGCCACCAGCGCAATACCTTTTGCACAGTCATGAGGTGAACCGCCACCCAAAGAGATAACGCAATCGCAATGATGCTGGCGCAGAATTTCCAATCCTTCCTCAACATTAATCGTTGTCGGATTTGGATTCGTTCCATCATAAATCGCACTTTTTATCCCTACCTCTGCCAGCAGAGCCTGAACTTTTCTGACAACACCAATTTCGTTTAGCACACGGTCAGTAACAATCAGCGCTTGTCTGTAGCCATAATTCTTTATTAATTCAACGGCTTCAGCCATGCACCCCATACCAATTTTATTCACTGGCGGGATAAAGAAAGTCGATGCAGCCATTTGGAACCCCTTAGATTTTACTGAAGTATTTCAAATTTCAATGTAAGAGAATTGAATTACAATGTGACAGTTATCTGCCCGGGTAATTTTGACCAGAATCAATAATTGCCTATGTAAGAATAAAAAAATAGGTACTAAATTTTAGTTTGAGTTTATGTAGGAGAAAATTTTGCTAAAAAATGACATTTTCGAACGTCTAACTGCCTTGTTGGATACTCATAATGCTCGTTATCGTGTCATGGAACATGCCACAGGTGGTCGTTCAGAAGAAGTTGCAAAAATACGGGGAACTCAGTTAGGTCAAGGCGCAAAAGGCCTGGTCTGTCATGTGAAAGGGAATGGTTATCGACAATATATCCTTGCTGTTCTACCTGCTGACCAACAAGCTGATCTTGCCACTCTCGCCAAACAAACAGGAGGAAGCCGGGCATCGTTGGCAAGCCCGAAAGAAGTTTCTGAGTTGACACGCTGTGTCTTTGGCGCCATTCCACCGTTTAGCTTTCATCCGGATCTGAAGCTCGTTGCTGACCCATTCCTATTCGATCGCTATGACGAGCTGGCATTTAATGCCGGCAGTCTGGAACGTTCAATTATTTTAAATACGGAAGATTACCGTCGTATCGCTATACCTGAATTAGTTGCTTTTCGAAAAATAGCTGATTAAGGCTAACTTCAGGAAAATACCCAATAAATTCAAGCTAACTTAAATAAAGTTTACATTTTGCTATAATTCAACCAGATGAAATGAGTGATTATTATATGAATAATATTTTTGTTCTAGTAATACTCAGTCTGGTTGCCCTCAGCCTCGCTGTATTGCTTTACTATCATGATGCTGAGATAGCACACTGGTTAGAGAAATTTGCACAACGGTTGCTCAAATAGCAATCTCTGAATTAATATGTTTCATTCAACAAAATAGGGTGTTGATAACTCAGCACCCTATTCTCTGAACATTAGATATTTAATAAAAATATCTAACGATTATTCCAGCCATTCGGAGTGGAACACACCTTCTTTATCGGTACGCTTGTAAGTGTGCGCACCAAAGTAATCACGCTGTGCCTGAATCAGGTTGGCTGGCAAAACGGCTGAACGATAGCTGTCGTAATAAGAAATGGCGGCAGAGAATGTTGGTGTTGGAATACCATTCTGTACGCCATAAGAGACAACATCACGCAGCGCCTGCTGGTATTCATCTGCGATTTGTTTAAAGTAAGGAGCTAGCAGCAAGTTAGCAATAGCCGGGTTTTCATTGTACGCATCCGTGATTTTTTGTAGGAATTGAGCACGGATGATACAACCAGCACGGAAAATCTTGGCAATTTCACCGTAGTTCAGATCCCAACTATATTCATCCGATGCCGCTTTCAGTTGCTGGAAGCCCTGCGCATAGGAAACAATTTTACCCAAATACAGAGCACGGCGAACTTTCTCGATAAATTCAGCTTTGTCGCCATTAAATAGCTGTGCTTCCGGGCCAGACAGCACCTTGGATGCCGCCACGCGCTGATCTTTCAGGGAAGAGATATAACGTGCGAATACGGATCCAGTAATCAATGTCACTGGAACGCCCAGATCCAAGGAACTCTGGCTGGTCCATTTTCCGGTACCTTTGTTGGCCGCTTCATCCAGAATCACGTCAACCAGATATTTACCTTCTTCATCTTTCTTACAGAAAATATCAGCAGTAATTTCGATCAAGTAGCTGCTCAGCTCGCCTTGGTTCCAATCGCTGAATACTTCTGCCAGTTTCTGATTGCTGAGGTTCAATGCGTTTTTCAATAAGGAATAGGCTTCCGCAATCAACTGCATATCACCATATTCAATACCATTGTGAACCATCTTCACATAATGGCCGGCACCGTCTGCGCCAATATAAGTGACGCAAGGCTCGCCATCAACCTGAGCAGCAATCTCTTTCAGAATAGGCGCTACCAGCTCATAAGCTTCTTTCTGGCCACCGGGCATAATTGAAGGGCCTTTCAGTGCACCTTCTTCACCACCAGAAACCCCGGTACCGATAAAGTTAAAACCCTGAGCAGACAACTCACGATTACGGCGGATAGTATCCTGAAAGTAGGTGTTGCCACCATCGATCAGAATGTCACCCTTATCCAAATGTGGCGTCAGCGATGCAATGGTTTTATCCGTAGCTTCACCTGCCTTAACCATCAACAGAATACGACGTGGCTTTTCCAGTGAATTGACAAATTCTTCAATGGAATAACTTGGAACTAATTTTTTCCCTGGATTTTCAGCAATAACTTCGTCAGTTTTATCACTGGAGCGGTTAAAAATGGATACAGAGTAACCACGGCTTTCAATATTCAACGCCAGGTTGCGCCCCATTACCGCCATACCGACAACACCGATCTGTTGTTTGGACATGAATAACTCCCGTCTAATAATGACTGCTGCCACCCAAGATGCAGTACGTAACACGATATGTCATATGCAACACATGCCTGTATGCAACAAAACAGAGTGGACAATTTGTTAATGAAGTCACATGTTAACTCAGGAAGGGTCATAGAGGGTAGTTATTGATGCAATCGATACCGTCGTGGCGTTTGTTTGCTGAAAAAATTTCCAACTAAAATAAATCGACTATTGATATTTAGTCCTTCAATATCCATTATTCAATAGTCGGCAGAAGCCGTTATACTAAAAGGTAAAATAAATTGTATGGAATGGATCGCTGATCCGACGATATGGGCCGGCCTGGCTACACTTATCGTTTTAGAAATTGTTCTCGGAATTGACAACTTAATATTTATTGCCATTTTGGCAGACAAACTTCCTGAAAAGCAGAGAGATAAAGCTCGCCTGACAGGGCTTTCCTGTGCTCTGGTTATGAGGATACTGCTGCTATTTAGCCTGTCTTGGCTCATTTCCCTGACCAAACCACTCGTTACCCTATGGGATCATCCTTTCAGCGCCCGTGATTTAATTATGTTGATAGGGGGACTTTTCTTGCTGTTCAAAGCCACAATGGAATTGAATGAACGGCTGGAAGGGAAAACGTTGCATAGCAATCAACAACGCAAAGGAGCTGGCTTCTGGCCGGTTGTCGTGCAGATTATCGTCCTGGATGCGGTATTCTCACTGGATTCCGTTATTACTGCTGTAGGCATGGTCGATCACATTGGTATCATGATTGCCGCAGTTATCATCGCCATGATTTTGATGATATGGGCCAGTAAGCCTCTGACGAAATTCGTTAATGCACATCCCACAATTGTTATCCTCTGTCTCAGTTTCTTGTTGATGATCGGTTTCAGTTTGGTTGCAGAAGGCTTTGGTTACCACATACCGAAAGGCTATCTCTATGCGGCTATCGGTTTCTCCATCATGATTGAAGCATTGAATCAGTTTGCCCAATTCAATCGCCGCAAATTCTTGACCGCTTCCCGTTCTCTGCGTGAAAGAACCGCGGAGGCCGTTCTTCACATTTTGAACGGCAAACGTGAAAACGCTGCGTTGGATAATCATACTTCCAATCTGATTGCGGATGGTACTGATAACGAAGAAGTCTTTGAGCCTCAAGAGCGCCAGATGATCGCCCGTGTTCTCAGCATGGCTCAGCGTACCGTCAGCAGTATCATGACTTCACGTCATGATGTCGTATATCTTGATGCCCATGCTCCGGCTGAAAAATTGACTCTGCTGCTGGAACAAAAGCCGCATACGCGAATTGTCGTCACCGATGAGACAACCAGTGATGAACCTCTCGGTGTAGTGCATGTGATTGATATACTCAACCAGCAACTGACTCACAATTCCTTCGATTTACGGAAATTGGTGCAACAACCGCTGATTTTCCCGGAACCCCTCTCTTTGCTGCAAGCATTAGAGCAATTCCGTCAGGCACAAACACATTTCGCGTTTGTCGTTGACGAGTTCGGTTCTGTTGAAGGTGTAGTCACAGTAACAGATGTGATGGAAACCATTACCGGTAACCTGCCCGTGGGTGGCGGAGAGATCGATGCCCGCCATGATATTCAGGTCATGGAAGAAGGGTATTGGGTCGCCAATGGGTTTATGCCACTAGAAGATTTGGTACTTTACGTGCCACTACTATTGGATGAAAAACGCGAATACCAAACACTGGCGGGTTTGTTAATGGAACACTTGCAACATATTCCACAACAAGGCGAACAATTGCAGATTGGTGATTATTTATTTGAACCGCTGGAAATCACCAGCCACCGTATCAATAAAGTAAAAATTACTTCATTGAAAGTGGAAGAAGAAGTGGAAATATAACACACCAACCTAAAATCACATGGCTACTGAGGAAAACCGGCATAAGGCCGGTTTTTTTTATTCCTATATGTTTTATCAGTTTGGTTCAATTTTTAGGCTATTTACTTATGACTTCCCTAAGTACAATTGACGCCATTCAATGGTAGTTAGCGGAGATGTCGCCACCGCCTTCATATGCCCAGAAACTTTGACAAAGTCTCCTGTGGCTAATTTAGCAATACATCTATTTATTGTTGATAAGATGAGGGTTTCATATGAGTACAAAACATTTTGCATTACTGACACATGCAGGTAAAAACAAACTGGAAGAAGCTTCTTCATCGGGTAATAAACTTGAAATTACCCATATGGCTGTAGGAGATGGAGGTGGTAGTTCACCCATTCCCAATGCCAGCCAATCTACACTGATTAATGAAAAGCATCGTGCTGAAATTGATACTTTGACCATCGACCCCAAAAATCCCAGCCAACTTATCGCTGAGCAAACACTTCCTGAAGGTGAAGGGAATTGGTGGATCCGTGAAATGGGCTTGTTTGATAAAGATGGCACGCTGATTGCGGTAGGAAGCTGCGCCGATCTCTACAAACAGGAATCTCAGGAGCAAACTATTCGTATGGCTCTGCCTGTTGGTGACAGCAGGCTGACAGATTGGATAAGTAAGCTACTTTCCGGCCTTTCAACTCGCGGCTATGTGAGAGAAAAAATTAAAGAACACGCCGAAAGCCGCAACCATCCTAACGCTACTTTAAAAGAGAAAGGATTTGTTGTGTTGAGTAGTGCGGTAAACAGTGACAACGAAACTAATGCAGCAACACCAAAAGCAATAAAAACAGCCTATGAATTGGCAAATAAAGCTTATGATTTGGCTACTACAATATCCTCTACCGGCAAATTTGTGCCATCAACCCGCAAAGTTAATGGCAAAGAACTGTCCAGAGATATTGAATTGACAGCAGCGAATGTCGGTGCCTACGACAAAATTCAAACAGATTCTCTTGTCAATGGAGCCAATGAATTAGCCAATCAAGCTATTGATATTGCGAATAACAAAGTTCCACTATCTCGTAAAATCAACGGCAAAGAGCTGATAAAAGATATTGAACTGACCGCGCTTGATGTGGGTGCCTACACCCGACAGGAGACTGATGGACTTATCGATACAGTTAAAAAGTCGGCTGATACTGCTAATCAGAACGCCATTCAGGCGCTTACAGAAATTAAAAATACGGTTCCACAAACTCGTAAGATTAATGACAAAGAGTTAATAACAGACATCCAACTGACTGTAGATGATATCGGTACCTACGATAAGAAAGCAATTGACGATCGTATCAATGCCGTTCAGCAATCAGCCGACACGGCCAATAACAATGCCATATCAGCCATTAAAGAGGCTGACAAAAAAGTTCCATTAACCCGCAAGATCAACGATAAGGAACTCTTAACTGATATCCAGCTGACTGCTTCCGATGTCGGTGCCTACAGCAAAGCGGAAAGCGATGCCAATCTCAAGGGTGTTCAGGATTTGGCTGACGGCAAAGTGCCATTAACCCGCAAAGTCAATGGCAAGGAACTCACAACCGATATCCAACTGACTGCTGTCGATATTGATGTCTACGGCAAAACGGAAATCGATACGCGTATCAAGGACGTCAGGGATCTGGCTAACAACAAAGTGCCATTAACCCGCAAAGTCAATGGCAAGGAACTTACAACCGATATCCAACTGACTGCTGTCGATATTGATGTCTACGGCAAAACGGAAATCGATACGCGTATCAAGGACGTCAGGGATCTGGCTGACGGCAAAGTGCCATTAACCCGCAAAGTCAATGACAAAGAACTTTCAGCCGATATCCAACTGACTGCCGCTGATGTCGGTGCCTACAGCAAAGCAGAAAGCGATACGCATATCAAAGACGTTAGAGATCTGGCCGAAAGCAAAGTGCCATTAACCCGCAAAGTCAATGACAAAGAACTTTCAGCAGATATCCAACTGATTGCTGCCGATGTCGGTGCCTACAGCAAAGCAGAAATCGATACGCGTATCAAAGACGTTAGAGATCTGGCCGAAAGCAAAGTTCCATTAACCCGCAAAGTTAATGACAAAGAACTTTCAGTCGATATCCAACTCACTGCCGCTGATATTGGCGCCTACAGTAAAGTGGAAAGTGATGCCCATACCAAGGACGTCAGGGATCTGGCTGACAGCAAAGTGCCATTAACCCGCAAAGTCAATGGAAAAGACCTCACGGCTGATATCCAGCTGATTGCTGCCGATGTCGATGCCTACAGCAAAGCAGAAAGTGACGCCAATATTAAAGTTGTGACGGATCTGGCTGACAGTAAAGTGCCACCCACCCGCAAAGTTAATAACAAAGAACTTTCAAGCGATATCCAACTGACTGCGGCCGATGTCGATGCCTACAGCACAGCAGAAATCGATACGCGTATCAAAGATGTTACGGATCTGGCTGACAGCAAAGTGCCATTAACCCGCAAAGTCAATGGAAAAGACCTCACGACCGATATCCAGCTGACTGCTGTTGATATTGATGTTTACAGTAAAGCGGAAATCGACACACGTATCAAAGATGTTCAGAGTTCGGCTGACAGCAAAGTGCCATTAACCCGCAAAGTTAATAACAAAGAACTTTCAGCCGATATCCAACTGATTGCTGCCGATGTTGATGCCTACAGCAAAGCAGAAATCGATACGCGTATCAAAGATGTTACGGATCTGGCTGATGGCAAAGTGCCATTAACCCGTAAGGTCAATGGCAAAGAACTTTCAGCCGATATCCAATTGATTGCGGCCGATGTTGATGCCTACAACAAAACAGAAAGCGACACCAATCTCAAGGACGTTAAGGATCTGGCTGAAACCGCCAATAAAAATGCCACGCTGGCTCTGCAACAATCTGTTCCATCAACCCGCAAGATCAATGGTAAGGAGCTGATAACTGACATTGAATTAAAAGCTGCTGATATCAATACTTATGATAAAGCGGAAATCGATGATCAAATCAGCAGGGTTACCGAGCAAGCTAAGAAAGCCGATAACACGGCAAAATCAGCCATTGGTATTGCTGATAGTAAAGTACCATTGGCACGTAAAGTGAATGGCAAGGAGTTATCAACGGACATTCAACTTACTGCGGCTGATATAGATACCTATGACAAGGCTGATATCAATATCCTTATTGATGAAGTTAAGGAGCTGGCAAATAATGCCAATAATAATACGGAGAGCAAAGTTCCACTCACGCGTACCGTGAATGGTAAGGCCTTGTTATCCGATATTAAACTGACTGCATCTGATATAAATGCCTATACCAAAGGCGAAGTGGACAACCGCATTGAGGATATTAAAGATCTAGCAAATACAGCCAATAACAATGCGGATGGTCGCGTCCCACTCACGCGTACCGTAAATGGCAAGGCCCTGTTATCCGATATTAAACTGACTGCATCTGATGTAGGGACTTACAGCAAGACGGAGATCGATACCCGCATCAATAAAGTTGAAACATTAGCAAGTGATGCCAATACCAATGCGATAGCCGCCAAAAATGACGTTGAGGGCCGGCTGGAGAAAAGTAAGAATGGAGCCGATATCCCAGACAAACAAGCCTTTGTGAGAAATTTAGGCTTGGGTGATTTGGTAGGATCAGGCCTTGAATCACGTCGAATTGGGGAAGATCACACCATCATCAAACTGGGTGAGATATTCATGTTAAACGGGCTTGTGGTTGGTAGTGAACCTATTGGCGAATTTAATCAATCTGTGATTGGTGGAGTGACTTACTATACTCACTTCTACAAAATCACACTGCCCACGGCCTTGCCAAATGGCATTATTTCATGCCAAGCAAGTATTGTCGGAGATAATTTTGATAATCAGCATCCTAGTTATTTGGCTGATGTCAAAACCCGGCGGGATAATTCAGACGGAATTGGTTTGTCGAAAGATACGTTGACAGTCTCCGTCACGACTAATCAGCTCGGTTGGGTACCGCACTTCTACTATCAGGTTGTCGGGTATTAACGCGGTAGGGTATTAGCAGAAATAGGCATTAAATCAGGTGATCGCTAAGGCGATCACCTGATCCAAACTAAAATATCAATTTCTTTTCTATTTAATGATTACCTTTATTTTTATTCAGCAATTCCTCTAGTTTTTTAAGGTTCTCATTATCGTTATTATTTTCGAGCCAATCTTTGATGGATTTTTTGGCTCTTTCTTGTAACTCATCACGCAATACAGGTTCCACATTCAACGTATATTGCAGGTTATTCCAGTCACCGTAAACTCGCAGTGGCACTCTTAACTTCGCCAAACGACGTACCAATTCGTTCTGTTTACCCCATCCATCGGTCAATTGCACCCATAATGCAACATCGGTGTTCTGTTTCAGTAAATTTGCTTTCCCTTTCCCCTGAATATTGAGAATGCCGGAAGTTGCGGTAAGTTCACTAATATTAATCTCACCACGATCCAATTGTGCTTTCACTGACATATTTTTCGCTTCAGTAAAATCATCTGTATTCGTAGGTTGACTGACTTGATCAGTCGCCCGGGAAAAAGATTGCTGAATAAGCTGAGGAATATTCAATCCTTTCAGACGCGCGTTTTTCAGATCGATATTCAAATCACCCTGCCAATAATGGGAAATGGCATATTCGTCATACCCTTCCCCCACAAGATTACCATCCACGTTAATCTGACCATTGAATATCGGCGGTAATGCTAATGCGGTTAACAATGGCTCCAGTTCAATTTTCTGTAAAAATGGCTTTGTATGTAATTTTGCAGGAGTCACTGTGGCATCAATCGTAGTTGGCAGCGCAAAATGCCCACCAAATAGATTGCCGTTTAACTTTTCAATTTTCGCTAAGCCGTTATTATTCACAGCCTGCAAGCCAAAATTATCAATATTCATCCCCTGATAAATGAGCTTATCCGCCATGAATGAGACATCAGCATCAACGCCTTGCAAAAAAGTGAGATCATAATTGGACAATGGCGAGACTGATGCCGCGATGACTGGTTTTGAAGAGTTATTTTCGATTTGATAATCATGTTTTGCCTGCGGGGTATTTTTCGGTAAAACATCCCACCCCAACAGATTGTCCAGATTCAATTTTGGCGATGTCAGGTTGATGGAATATTGCGGCTTATCTTTCAATATGGCAGTAATATTACCTTTCAGCTCATTCTCATCATTTATCATCAACGCTATTTTTTGCAGTGATATTGATTCAGGTGAAGCCTGATACTTCACTGTAGCACTGCCCGTCCCTTGAATTCCGGCAGATGGCAGACCAACACCCTTTAATTGATACGTCAGGGAATTAATGTCAGCCAACATTTTCTGCGGGTAGTCGGAAATATCCACTGAGGCGCCAAGTTCAAACGCCAATTCTTTCTGGTTCTGATTAATTTTACTGCTGAGTTTGAGGTCAACGTGATTTTTATCACTGCGTTCCAACAGTAAATTGATACCACGAACATTTAATTGGGAATGATCACTGGCTTGCCAGATCAGTAAACTATCCACTACTTTGATTCTGGCAATATCCAATTTCCAAGCCTGACGGCCAGAGACGGCGGGATAGCGAATATCACTTTCCGGCGCAATCGGAGCTTGCAGCCGTTTCTGCGGCTGGCTATCTGGTGTGAATCGCAATACAGCCTCTTTCAGCATCACTTCTTTAACTGAAAGCTGGTGGGATAACAGAGGCAACAACTCCACGTCCAGACGCATATTTTCTGCCACAATTGCCGGCTTTTTAGCATTCTGAGCGGTCAATGATACCTGCCCAGTCAGAATGCTCAGTTTTGGCCAGGCATGCCAGCGTAAATCATCCTGAAACACGAGCTGGTAGCCACTCTTCTTTTGTACCTGCTTGACTATATAGTCACGGAAATCATTTGGGTTAATTAACATGACCAGCGTAGTTAAACCAGCAACAATGACTACCAACAAAATAACGAGTGTCGTCAACAATCTTTTCATGACTTCCCCAGTCTCATGTCTACAAGATGACTATTTTCACCAGAAAGCTTTACCAGAAAAGATTAATCTTCACTGATACGGCTACCTACGGCTCCCTGCTGATTTTTATATTTAGCATCCTGACGTCGGTTATAAGGCCGTTCAGCCGATCCCGAAAGCGGTTCAAAGCTCAATGCGCCTATGACCATCCCGGGGCGTAAAGCCAAAGGCAGCTTACCTGAATTATAGAATTCCAGAACGATTTGCCCCTGCCAACCCGGATCAATGCGATGCGCAGTGACATGCACCATCAGGCCGAGACGCGCCAGAGATGAACGCCCATCCAGCCAACCGACTAAATTATCAGGCAGTGTGACAGATTCCAGCGTTACCGCCAAAGCCAATTCACCGGGATGGAGGAAAAATACTTCTCCAGCCGGCAAAGTAATTTCATCGCTCATGACACGGTCAAGTGCCGCATTGACTTCCGCCTTAGGGCCACTCAAATCAATGTAAGCAGCAGTATGACCCCGAAAAACGCGAAACTGATTCCCAAGGCGCACATCAGCAGTTGCCCCATTAATACGTTCAACAGGGGGACGTGGGGTAATTACCAGCTTACCTTCATCTAGCCATTTAATAATGTCACGGTCACAGAGTCGCATTATTTCCTCTCAAATACGATGATACTTATGAATGCCTGAACAGCAGGTTATTCGCAAAATTGGCCAATCTTGGCTTTTAAGATATCAATGGCCACGCGGTTCTTCCCACCACGAGGTACAATAATATCGGCATATTGTTTTGATGGCTCGATAAATTGCAGGAACATGGGTCGTACTGTTTTCTTGTACTGTTCCATGACGGAATCCAACGAACGCCCGCGTTCATTCACATCGCGTTTAATACGGCGCATCAAACAGATATCCAGTGGTGTATCGACAAAAATGGAAAAGTCCAACTCTTGGCGCAAGCGCTTATCCGTTAATAGTAGGATACCTTCGAGAATAATGACTCTTTTCGGTTCAAAATGAATGGATTCAGGTTTGCGGGTGTGTTCAACGTAGTCATATTGCGGCAATTCAATGGAGTTTCCGGCCTTCAGTGCCTGGAGATGTTCAAACAGTAAATTGTGATCCATTGAACTTGGGTGATCATAATTAACTTTATAACGTTCTTCTATTGGGGTGTTGGTTTGATCTTTATAATAGCAATCTTCTGGAATAACACCGATATTGTGATCACCAACCTGAGCGCGTAATTCTCTATAAAGTGTGCTGGCAATAAGGCTTTTGCCTGAGGCAGAGGCACCTGAGATACCTACGATTGTACACTTATGTGCTTCATCAGCCATAGTAGAAATAACCTGGTTAAAAAAGAAAAAAATTAAAGTGGGAACATAGTATTCACGAATACCATGTGGGGCGGATTATAGGGAGTTAGTGGCTTCTATTCCAGAGTAAACAAGATAAGTCTCGTTTTTTTCGATACGCTTCGCATAAAAATCCCGCGATTTTATGCTTCAAGTGGAGAATACGCTAAAAATAATCCTTCAATGGTATGTAATTGAAATTCAGAAAGTGATGTGAGGCATTTCGGCAGATAAAATAGACATCACCGAACATAGGACAATGGATCTGTAACTATAGGAGCCATTGACCTACGTTTTCAGTACGGAGTCCCTCAAATATCATAAACCATCACGGATGATAATAATATCAATAGGTTAATCATTAATCTAACCTATTAAATCTCTCAACAAATTGATTATACTCTCGTATCAGCTTGCCGACAGAACCATTTACCAACCATTCAGAAGAAGTGCCTAAATTTTTTTCCTCAAAATCTGAATAAGGAACTTTATCCCTGATCCTGCGGATACGCTCTTTCGCCGCCTTCGCATAACTGTCAGCTTGGGTTAGCAAAAAATTATAACCTATATAGGAGTGGTCACCCGAATTCTGACGTTCTGCAACCAAGGGTTGCGCATTTTCTGTCTTGCTTTGCAATTCAGCAACCATAACAAATGCTTGTGCAGTATCAAAAGTATCTTCTTCGATCATCTGATTGATTTTTTTGGCATCGATTAAGATTGCCAGACTATAATATTCCAACGTTCGACCATCTTCTTTTTCTATTTGCTGTAAAGCGGCCAGTTGACGTTCATCATTAATCTTTTCAATAGATTGAGAGAATTCTTCAGACATTGGTTCAAATGCCTGATAAGCAGCGATCAATTGAGGATGTTTCGCTTTGCCTTTGGCAAAACCATCATCTTTGTGATCACCTTGATCATAATAGCGATTCAGGGCATTGATTTCTGCGACAAGTTTTACTGATGACTCAATATAATTAATAGCAATATCATCAATCGGCTTCAATGCGGGTGTCATCGCAGCAACTTTTTTAATTTTTCCCTGACAACGGGTTACGCTATCCTGGCTAACCGGATAGATGCCATAAACCACTTTTTCATTACCTGTAGGGCCTTTTTCTAAGTCTTTAACCCAATCACTATAGCGATCTATACTTTTATGGATATATTCATCCAGTGAGTTATAACACTCAATATATGCCTGCATTTTTTCTGAAATAACTTGTTCAGTACCCTGAGCAGATTCGCCTTTTAATTCCTTAGCTAATTGTTCAACTTTCCCTGCGATTGAATTATCTTGCGCAGTTTCAGATGATGATGCAGAGGCTACTGGCTGTGCTGATTCTTCTTTCTTGTTATCACACGCTGATAACGCTAGCGCAATGCAAAACGCTACAACCCCTTTTTTCCATTTTGTAGAGCTACCATTAAAATCCATTGCCATTCCTTACATAAGATTTTTTAAGGTGGACAAAATACCTTTTGAAAAGATAGATTTCAAGGCGCTGGCTTAACAACAAAGTAGTTTAACTAATGAATTAAAATTTCAATAAATGACTCATCAGGGAGATTAAGTTTTCTTAATTTCACTGTTTTTATGTAATAAAGGCAATAAATCGAGTTTTACTTCTAATTTATTAATCAGGAAAGAATAAAAAACCAGACAAATAATTAAATTAACTAATGCTTTTAACTAAAGCAAAAAAACGCCGCTCACAAAAAACTGTCAACTAACAACGGCGTTTTTATCTATTTTTTAAATAACCACTTAAATAAAACTGCAACTATTTAAATCAAACTGCACGGAAAGAAATTTCAGTCGGGATCGTTTCTCCCTGCCAATACATCTGTGCAGAAATACCGGCAGCAATTTCACGATAAATATCCGCAAATTCACTATCAGGCTGACTAATCACCGTCGGTTCACCACGGTCAAGATCTTCACGCAATGAAATATGCAGTGGAATTTTCCCCAGTAATTGACAATGATATTTTTCTGCGAGTTTTTCTGCTCCACCGGTACCGAAAATCGGCTCATGATGACCGCAGTTACTGCAAATATGGGTGCTCATATTTTCAATAATGCCTAAAACCGGCACATTGACCTTCTGAAACATAACAATGCCCTTCATGGCATCAATCAGGGCGATATCCTGTGGTGTTGTAATAACCAGCGCGCCAGTCACCGGAATATTCTGGGATAGCGTTAACTGAATATCACCTGTCCCCGGTGGCATATCAATCACCAGATAATCCAAATCTGGCCACAAAGTATCCTGTAGCATTTGCATCAAGGCCTTGCTCGCCATCGGGCCACGCCAGACCATTGCATTATCATCGGTAACAAGGTAGCCGATGGAGTTAGTCGCCATGCTATGTACCATAATCGGGGCCATATGCTGACCATCTGGGGAAGTCGGGCGCTCTTTAGCTGTACCAAGCATATTGGGGATAGAGGGGCCGTAGATATCCGCATCCAGAATACCGACTTTTGCTCCTTCCTGTGCCAGTGCCAGCGCCAAATTTACCGCCGTACTGGATTTCCCCACACCGCCCTTACCTGAACTGACCGCTACAATATTGCGCACACCATTTACGCCCTGCAAGTTATTGGCGCGGCGCAATGTGCTGATATCATGGGTTAATCGCCACTCAACGGCTTTCGCTCCCGTCGCGGCTTGCAGGGATTGAGTTGTTTCTGTTTTTAATACTTCAAAGGCGCGTTTCCAGACGAACGGCATGATTAATTCAATATGCAATACACCATCCAGCATAGTGCACTGATGCAACGCTTTCAGGGCGATCAAATCTCGCTCTAATGTCGGGTGTTTGAATGTTGCCAGTATCCTGGCAACGTGTTCTTTCAGCAGGTCAGGATTGGTCTGCTCGGGGGATTGTGAGTTCATCCCGGCTCCTTTTGATTTCTCTTTTTTCAACCTAAAACCGTTCGGACATCATAACAGAAGCTAACGGCTTCAGATAAGGCCATAAGTAAAAGTGACGAAGTTCTCCCGTTACCCTAGCAGCAATGCTCTCGATCAGGTAACATCAAAAACCCTTTTCATTTTACGGAAGTCAGATCCTAACTATGTCTCAAGTCGCGAACAAACTATTGGTGACCTGTGCGTTACCTTATGCTAACGGTCCAATTCATCTCGGTCATATTCTGGAACACATTCAGGCTGATATTTGGGTTCGTTATCATCGAATGCGCGGCAAAGAGGTTCACTTTGTCTGTGCTGATGATGCCCACGGTACACCAATCATGCTGAAAGCCCAGCAGAGTGGAGTTTCACCAGAAGATATGATTGCCAAGGTGAGCCTGGAGCATCAGCAGGATTTTGCCGGCTTTGCCATCAGCTACGATAACTATCATTCTACGCATAGTGAAGAGAACAAAGCCCTTGCATCTAAAATTTATCTGGAACTGAAAAAGAACGGCTACATCAAGAACCGGACAATTTCTCAGTTGTACGATCCAGAAAAAGGCATGTTCCTGCCAGACCGTTTCGTCAAAGGTGCCTGCCCAAAATGTAAGGCAGAAGATCAGTATGGCGATAACTGTGAAGTTTGTGGAACAACCTACTCTCCAACGGAGCTGATCAACCCTCGTTCCGTTGTTTCTGGAGCCACGCCAGAAATGCGTAACACAGAGCATTTCTTCTTCGATCTTCCTGCCTTCAGCGATATGCTGCAAAAATGGACTCGCTCTGGTACGTTGCAGGAGCAAGTCGCAAACAAAATGCAGGAATGGTTCGAAGCCGGGTTGCAACAATGGGATATCACCCGTGATGCACCTTATTTCGGTTTTGAAATTCCGGATCAACCGGGTAAATATTTCTACGTTTGGCTGGACGCGCCAATTGGCTACATGGGCTCATTCAAAAATCTGTGTGATAAGCGTGATGACCTGAATTTCGATGAGTTCTGGGAAAAAGATTCCAAAGCGGATCTCTACCATTTCATCGGTAAAGATATCGTTTATTTCCACAGCCTGTTCTGGCCGGCAATGCTGGAAGGTTGTAATTACCGCAAACCAACCAACCTGTTCGTTCACGGTTATATCACCGTAAACGGAACTAAGATGTCCAAATCCCGCGGAACTTTTATCAAGGCCGAAACTTATCTGAAACACCTTGATGCTGATTGCCTGCGTTATTATTACGCAGCGAAGCTCTCTTCCCGCATTGATGATATTGACCTGAATCTGGAAGATTTTGTTCAGCGTGTCAACAGCGATGTTGTTAACAAAGTGGTTAACCTTGCTTCACGTAATGCAGGCTTCATCAATAAGCGCTTTGGTGGCAAACTGGCAGGCCAGCTTGCTGATCCTGCGCTGTACCAAAAATTTGTTGATGCAGCACAAACTATTGCAGAAGACTTCACCAACCGCGAGTTCGGCAAGGCAATCCGTGAAATCATGGCATTGGCCGATATTGCTAACCGTTACGTTGATGAGCAGGCACCGTGGGTTGTGGCAAAACAAGAAGGCCGTGACGCCGATCTGCAAGCGATTTGCTCAATGGGCATTAACCTGTTCCGCGTACTGATGACTTACCTGAAGCCAGTGCTTCCGGGCCTAACTGTGCGTGCAGAAGCCTTCCTGAATACCGAGCTGACTTGGGACAGCATCCAACAACCTCTGTTAAGCCATGAAGTTTCCCCATTCAAGGCACTATTTAACCGCATTGAAATGGCTAAAATTGAAGCTATGGTTGCTGATTCAAAAGAGAGCATCGAACCCCAAAAAACCGTAACTGGCCCGTTGGCGGATGATCCTATTCAGGACACGATTGCATTTGATTATTTTGCTAAAGTTGATCTACGTATTGCATTGATCAAACAAGCTGATTTTGTTGAAGGTTCAGATAAGTTACTGAAACTGACCCTTGATCTCGGCGGCGAGACTCGTCAAGTATTCTCCGGCATTCGTTCAGCCTATCCTGATCCGAAGGCGTTGGAAAATCGCCTGACAGTGATGGTTGCCAACCTTGCACCACGCAAGATGCGCTTTGGTATTTCCGAAGGTATGGTGATGGCAGCAGGCCCTGGCGGAAAAGATATTTTCCTGCTAAGCCCGGATAGCGGCGCACAACCTGGCATGCAAGTTAAATAACTGACGCATGTTCTGAAAAAATATTGATTATTATCAAATGGATACTAAGGCGGACTCAAAAATGAGTCCGCTTTTTAATGTGACGTATGGCACATTTACGGTGTTAGTCGTATGATAAAACCCTCGCTATATTGAGGAATTATCTATTATGTCTTTCCAAAACGTGCTGATGATAGGCTGGCAATATCTGCGCGCATTCGTGTTGCTCTATTTGTGCCTGATCGCGGGAAATATCATTTCAGCACTGCTTCCCTTCTCTCTTCCCGGCAGTATTATTGGTTTACTTCTCCTGTTTTGTTTACTTGCATTCCAAATTATTCCCCCCCATTGGGTAAAACCAAGCTGTAGTCTGTTGATGAAAAACATGACATTGCTCTTTTTACCTATCGGAGTGGGCGTCATGGATTATTACTCACAACTCAGTCAGCAAATATTCCCCATTATCCTTTCCTGTATTGTCAGTACAATCATTGTCATGATTGTTGTTGCCTACAGTTCCCACTATGTCCACCGCGAGCGCATCATTATTGGTGCTAAACAGCAAGAACAGGAAGAACAGGAAGAGAAAGAAAAATGTTAAGTCATATTTGGTGGTCACTACCGTTAACTTTGCTCGTATTTTATTTTGCCAAAAAGCTATCAATCCGGCTCAAACTGCCTATATTTAATCCCTTGTTGATATCAATGGCCGTTATCATTCCCTTGCTACTCATGACAAATACACCTTACACACATTATTTTGCGGGTAGCCGGATATTGAATGATTTGCTACAACCTGCCGTTGTCGCGCTGGCCTTTCCGCTTTATGAACAACTCCATCAAATCCGTGCCCAGTGGAAATCGATTATTACCATCTGTTTTATTGGCAGTATTGTGGCAATGATAACAGGTACTGCCATTGCATTATGGGCAGGTGCTACACCTGAAATCGCCGCTTCCGTTCTACCCAAATCTGTCACCACGCCAATTGCTATGGCCGTCGCTGATTCTATTGGCGGTATTCCCGCTATCAGTGCAGCTTGTGTTATCGCGGTAGGTATTTTAGGTGCAGTCTTTGGGCATAACCTGTTTAATTTTCTGAAAATAAAGACACAGGCCTCACGGGGGCTGGCGATGGGAACAGCATCCCATGCAGTAGGGACTGCCCGCTGTGCTGAAATGGATCATGTCGAGGGAGCATATAGTTCGCTGGCTTTAATGACGTGCGGCATTATTACTTCACTTCTTGCACCTTTTTTATTTCCGATCTTATTGCATCTGTTCGGTTAATTATCCTGCCAACAGCTATTGTTAAAAAAGTTGACAAGGCGTAACCAAAAAGTGAAAAAATTAATTAAAACAGCAAAAATTTGATGTAAGTTGCTAAAATAATGCTTTTATTACACAAATTTCATTAAATATATGGCTATTATCACATTACAAACCTGAACAGACATCCTAGAATGACCTCCAATTAATTTGGAGATCATTCTATGCAAGCTCGTTTTCATGCTATTTGGTCAGAAATCACGCCTAAACTGCAAGAAGCGCTATTACCTTACATTGGCAATGACGACTTTTCTGCCATGCTAACCGCAAAACAGGTTGAATCCGTTAAACAAATCAGTGGATTTGATGATCATGCGCTGGCATTAGCCTTATTGCCACTTGCTGCGGCCTGTGCCATTACACCTATTTCCCATTTCTATGTCGGTGCAATTGCACGGGGAGAAAGTGGTAATCTTTATTTCGGTGCCAATATGGAATTTGCTGGTGTCCCTTTACAGCAAACTGTCCATGCTGAGCAATCAGCAATTACACACGCTTGGTTACGTGGCGAAAAAAAACTGGCTTCCATCACTATCAACTATTCACCTTGTGGTCACTGCCGCCAGTTTATGAATGAGCTGAATAGTGGAACACAATTAGAAGTTTACCTGCCCAATCGCCCCCGATTGACTCTGGCAGATTACCTGCCGGAAGCCTTTGGCCCAGGTGATTTAACAGACTCGCCATTGTTGCTGGATACCGTTAACCACGGGCATCAATTAAATACCAGCGACGAGTTAGTACAGGCAGCACTGGACGCAGCAAACCACAGTCACGCACCTTATAGCCAATCCCACTCAGGGATCGCACTACAGGATGAGCAAGGGCGGATTTATACCGGCCGTTATGCAGAAAACGCCGCATTCAACCCGAGTTTACCGCCATTGCAGGCAGCCCTGATACTCATGAATATGTCAGGCGGAAATTGTCAATCCATCAAACGGGCGGTACTCGTGGAAGGTGAAAATAGCCCTTTATCACAGTGGAATGCAACACAATCGACATTAACCGCACTTGGCTGTACAAAAGTGGAACGGCATACCTTTTAAAATGAACTATACCCAATGGGTATAAGAGTAACTTCACAAAATGGCAGTTTTACTCCTCTATATCGCTCAAGAGAAGTAAAATAAAGAAATTAAATAACATTTTTTTAGCCAATTCTGTATGTTATCTCTCATTTTTGCTCACGATAAATATATTTAAGTAACATTTGCTGTACTTATTTTTTTTATCTTCTTAGGATCTACAGCCGATTTTGTTATTGATTAGTCCAAAGAGTAAGCATCATGGAACTGGAACACGAAAGTAAACGTCCTCTTTATATTCCCTACGCAGGCCCCATCTTATTGGAATTTCCTCTGCTGAATAAAGGCAGTGCCTTTACTGAAGAAGAGCGCAGCAATTTCAATTTGCATGGTTTACTGCCCCAGGCAGTTGAAACAATAGAAGAACAGGCCGAGCGCGCCTACCGTCAATATCGCGATTTCAAAAATGACGCCGATAAGCACATTTATTTAAGGAATATTCAGGACACCAACGAAACGCTGTTCTATCGCCTCCTTGATGCTCATCTCAGTGAAATGATGCCTATCATCTATACACCAACCGTGGGTGAAGCATGTGAGCATTTTTCTGACATTTACCGCCGTGCACGTGGTCTGTTTATTTCCTACCCAAACAAAGCTTACATTGATGACATGCTGCAAAATGCCACCAAGCAGAATGTGAAAGTTATCGTGGTCACTGATGGTGAACGTATTCTTGGTCTGGGCGATCAGGGTATCGGGGGAATGGGGATTCCTATCGGTAAATTGTCGCTGTATACCTCCTGTGGTGGGATCAGCCCGGCTTATACCTTACCGGTTGTGCTGGATGTGGGCACAAATAACCCACAACGTCTGAATGACCCGCTATACATGGGCTGGCGTCATCCGCGCATTACTGGCAAAGAGTATGACGAATTTGTGGATGAATTTATTCAGGCGGTGAAACGCCGCTGGCCAAATGTCCTGCTGCAATTTGAAGATTTTGCTCAGAACAACGCGATGCCACTATTAACCCGCTATCGTGATGAGCTTTGCTGCTTCAACGATGATATTCAAGGTACCGCAGCCGTTGCCCTTGGTAGCCTGATTGCAGCCAGCCATGCCGCGGGACGTCAGCTAAAAGATCAGACCGTGACATTCCTTGGTGCGGGTTCCGCAGGTTGCGGGATTGCAGAGCAGATCATTTCCCAGATGAAATCTGAAGGATTAAGTGATGAGCAGGCCCGTGCTCGTGTGTTCATGGTTGACCGTTTTGGCCTCTTAACCGATAAGCTGCCAAATCTTCTGGATTTCCAGAGTGCGCTGGTACAAAAAAGCCCAGCTCTGCAATCATGGGATGTCAGCAGTGATTCCCTTTCGCTGATGGATGTCGTTCGCAATGCAAAACCCACTGTCTTGATTGGTGTTTCCGGTCAGTCTGGTTTGTTCACAGAGGAAATCATCCGTGAAATGCACAAACATTGTGAACGTCCAATCGTGATGCCGCTGTCTAACCCAACCTCTCGTGTAGAAGCGCGTCCTGAAGACATCATCAACTGGACAGAGGGCAAAGCGCTGGTGGCAACAGGCAGCCCATTTGCTCCGGTAAAATATGAAGGTCAGGAATTCCCGATCGCACAGTGCAATAACTCCTATATTTTCCCTGGTATCGGATTAGGTGTTATCGCTTCCGGCGCTAAACGTGTTACGGATGATATGTTGATGGTAGCCAGCCGTGCATTGGCAGAGTGCTCACCACTGGCACAAACAGGCTCTGGCCCATTACTGCCGCCCATTGATGACATCCAGGATGTTTCTCGCAAGATAGCCAAAGAAGTGGCGAAAAAAGCCCAAATTCAAGGTGTAGCAATTGTCACATCCGAAAATGCACTGGATGAGGCAATTGACCGCAATTTTTGGAAACCAGAATATCGCATCTATAAACGCACCTCATTCTGATAATAATCTTAATAAGCCTGCCAATCATGTTGGCGGGCTTATTCAGTGATTACACCGTCGTTTTAGTTTTTTAATTAATTTTAATATCACCCACTGAAAACTTGCTTCGGTATTTTAAGTAAAGTAGCCTTTAGGCATTGGTCCATAAGTACATATAAGGCAAACGAAAATCATGTGGAAACGCTTGATTACCGGTCTGGTTTTCATTATTGCTGTCATAATGCTGACAGCGATTATGCTTGACCGTTGGATTAGCTGGAAAACCGCTCCTTACATTTTTGATGACCTCAGGCAGCTTCCTGAGCGACAAGTCGGCATGGTACTCGGCACATCTAAATATTATAACACCGGTCAATATAACCAATATTACTTTTACCGTATTCAAGGAGCGGTTAACGCTTACAACAGCGGTAAAGTTAAGTATTTGTTATTGAGCGGAGATAATGCTCAGCACAATTATAATGAACCAATTACCATGCGGAAGGATTTGCTCAAGGCGGGGCTCCCAGCCAGCAGCATTGTGATGGACTTTGCCGGTTTCAGAACATTGGATTCGATTGTCAGAACCCGCAAGGTATTTGATACTGACGACTTTACCATCATCACTCAGCGTTTCCATTGTGAACGTGCTTTGTTTATCGCCATGCATCTGGGTATAGAAGCACAGTGCTATGCGGTGCCTTCCCCTAAGAATATGATGACCATTCGTCTCAGGGAAATATTTGCACGCCTTGGCGCATTGACAGATTTGTATATTCTGAAACGTGAACCACGCTTTTTAGGTCCATTGATGCCAATCCCCGCACCACATATCGTCCCAACCGGGGTTCAGGGTTATCCGGCTGTATCACCAGAAGAGCTACAGGAACTAGAAAAAAACCTCGTAGCAAATAAAAAAGATAAATGAATTAAATATAAAAGAGCCTATCCAATAGGCTCTTAATCTTTAAACAACTTAGAAAATGACTTGCCTAGACTTTACCAGACAATTTTGTTGTTAAACTGCGCCAGAGCTTTTCCATCGGCCCTTGTGAATAACGATTTAACCACCAGCAAGCAAACCCGATATTTAATGCCCAGATAAATGGAACAAATGCCATCAATTCCAAACGAGTAAACCGGCCAAATAATTCAAAGCGATAAAAAAAAGTGGTGCAAATCAAGGTTTGCAACAAATAGCTGCTCAGTGCCATTCTCCCGACCTGACGGAGCCAAAACGCAATTTTCCAGCGTGATATGGTAGACCAGAATCCATAAATCAACGAGATATAAGCCAGTGCCAGCAAGGGTGTTGCCAGTTCAGTAATAGTGTAGCGGACTGTCCACGACGCAAAATAACTGTAAGGGTATAAATACTGAATTGACAAGGCAATACATTGAAGCACCATTCCCACAAAAATTAAGCACAATGCCAATCGCCGGTAATGTTTGCGGCTGAACTCTCCTTTTAACCAACCGTTACGCAGTAGCATTGCGCCAAAAAGCATGACTCCAATTATTTGCCAGCCGTATTGCACAACGACCACAATCATGATGCCACTGATTTGACGGATTCGATGCTCTATAGCCAGTAGCCCGCCATGAGTTTTCCAGTAACTCTCATGAAAGAGGTCTTCCGGTGTTGGCTGCCAGAATGAATTATTATCTCCTACGGGAAATAACCCCAGAAGATAAAACATCATCACGCCGAACAAATACAAAGTCGCCGCTGTGCCAAACAACTTTTGACGCTTATTGATAAAATGCCATGCCAGCAGGCCAACAATGCCATACGACAACAAGATATCGCCATCCCATAGCAAAATACCGTGCAGTAAACCAATAACAGCCAAAATCAGCAACCTGGGAATATTCCAATCACGCCCTCGCTGTTGAAGCAATTCAAGCGATGCCCCAAACAACAGCGTCAAGATGAACAGAAATTTTCCCTGAGTAAAGGTATTCAACATCAGCCATGTCACGACATCAGAGGATGAAACTGAATCGTTATAAAACAGATTCATATAGGCCGCATATGGCAATGCAAAACCGGAGATATTCAGCAGTAATATCCCCAAAATGGCAAAACCACGCAGACTATCAATTACCTCAACTCGCTGGTGCATTACTCCATTAGAACTATGCTCCATGATATTAAAAGTTCATCATGATAATTGCAGATGACGCACGGCACGCAGGAATTCCTGCCGTGTATTCTGGCTGGTTTTAAATAACCCTCCCAGAGAAGTCGTCGTCGTTGTACTGGTTGCATCGCGAATGCCGCGTGCTTTAACGCAATAGTGGACAGCATCAATAGAAACGGCGACATTATTCGTGCCAAGCAGGGCTTGTAGTGCAATCAGGATCTGTTGCGTCAATCGTTCCTGCACTTGTGGACGCTGAGCAAAAAACTGAACAATACGGTTAATCTTCGACAAACCAATGACCTTATCTTTAGGGATATAAGCAACGGTAGCTTTGCCGTCAATGATGACAAAATGGTGTTCGCAGGTGCTGGTTAACGTAATATCACGCACCGTTACCATCTCATCGACTTTCATTTTATTTTCTATCAGGGTGATTTTCGGGAAATTGTTATAATCCAATCCTGAAAAAATCTCATCCACATACATTTTCGCGATACGACCCGGCGTATCCGCCAAACTGTCATCACTCAAGTCAAGATTTAACAGTTTCATAATTTCTGTCATGTGTTCCTCAATGCGTGCCTTACGCACTTCCGGCTCCAGAGTTTGTTCACGCAATGGGGTTTCAAGACCACGGGCGGCCAGTGCTGAATGCACCAATGCAGCTTCTGTACTTAGGGATGACATCAGTTTCTCCAAGAGTAATACTTTCCGTTACTTGACGGATAATCGAAACGTTTATTTTACGCAGATATCAGTGCGTGTAACACCACACGATATTTATTTATTTTTGTATCCACGCACAACTATACCTGTACGTCATCAATGCGCCAAATCAAGATAACTCACGATGAATTTTATGACGATTGAATACCAATAACCCCGCAATGACTAACCCAATAAATGAGATATACAAAGCAGGTTCCAGTTTACCTGTCAGCCATGTTGAAACCGCTGATAATACCGGTCCCACTAATTGCCCCAGTGCATAACCGGTGGTCAGTAATCCCGCCATATAGCGGGCATGGTTTGGTGCCAATTCCCGGCCATACTGCAAAGCCAATTGCACCACACACATAAAACCACCGCCTATCAGTAATGCTCCAATCATCAACCCGGCAAGATCCGGCAACATTTCTGCAATTAAAATGCCTAATGCCTGAAGCCATAACGAAACTGCCAAACGAATTTGAGGCGTTGAGACATTACGCAGCAAAATTCCCAACATAATGCCAATGACAGAAGCACCGCCAAATATGGGCCAGACAAACTGAGCAAACAGGCTACCAGGAAAACGTTCTGACGCCATTTGGGAAAGGAATGTTGCAGGCAAGATATAGCCAAATCCAGCCAGACTGTAACTCCACACGAGTCGCTTAATATCCGGTGTCAGAGTGAGTTTTTGGATGGCAGTTTGTGGGCGGTGCAGTTCACCACTGCGGGGCAAATGACGGCTGATATAAATACTGAGTAGCAAAGCCAGAATGCCATATAACATCCACGCACTGGCGGCGCTCATTTGCCAGGATTGAATCCCCATCGCCAACACACCGCTGATAAAGATCCCCATTCCCGGCCCAGAGAAAACAGCCGCACTTAATCCCGGGCGATTCAGTTTTGCCAACTCATCATTCGCCCATGCCGCAACCAATACCAACGTCCAGCCACTGGCCCAGCCAATAAAGAAACGAGCAATGCTGTGCAAAACAGGACCATCCAGCAATGCCGAAAGCAGCGTAATGATCACTGCTCCCCATAATCCACTCCATAAACGATATTCAACAAAACGCTGAGCCCGCATTGCATCATAAGAACCAGCCAGATAACCAAGATAATTGAATGCCGCAACAATGCCTGCTCCCGTCAATGTTAGCTGGGATTCAGCAATCATCAACGGAACTTGTGGGGTAAAAGTGAAACGCCCTATTCCCATTGCAACAACCAAAGCAAGAAAGCCGCTTAATGCAATCTGAAAAGCCTGATAATGACGTCCACGAGGTGTGATGGTTTGATTGCTCATAGTGATTAAATAATAATGAAATCAATTGGATTAGTGGGAATAAAACAGTTATAACAAATCATGAATATAATATACATCTTTTATTAACAACTGCTTCCCCCTCATTCCCCAGCAAGGCAATCTTTGTCATAATGCGTTCAATTGCAAAAATAAACGCTTCAAAATAAATGATGGTCCGCAAACTGTAATATTTGTATTTGCGGCATATAGGGAGCTTCTCATGGATCACTGTCATACCTCAGACTTAATTTCACTTGAGCAGGCACTGGAAAAATTACTGGCGCAGGCTGTCCCTCTAACTAGCACAGAAACCATTAACCTGACTGAATCTGCGGGCCGTATCACTGCCACTGATATCGTTTCCCCCATCAACGTTCCCCCTTTTGATAACTCAGCAATGGATGGTTATGCCATTCGCGTTGCCGATCTGAACGATCACCAAACCTTGCCCGTCGCAGGAAAAGCACTGGCTGGTGTGCCGTTTCAGGGAAAATGGCCGACCGGCAGTTCTATTCGCATCATGACTGGCGCCCCTATTCCTTCTGGCGCTGATGCCGTGGTGATGCAGGAACAGGCCGAGGTTACTGAAACAGGGATCCGGTTCATTTCTCCGGTAACACAAGGGCAAAATATTCGTACTGTTGGAGAAGACATCACTCAAAATGCGGTGGTGTTACCAAAAGGAATTAAACTTTCCACGGCGCAATTACCGCTGATTGCTTCGCTGGGCATAGCTAAAATTGATGTTGTCCGTAAGCTGAAAGTTGCTATTTTCTCTACGGGTGACGAACTGCAAGCCATCGGCGAACCGTTACAGGCTGGTCAGATTTACGATACCAATCGATTTGCTGTTCACCTGATGTTAGAAAAACTGGATTGTGAAGTTATCGATCTGGGCGTGATCTGCGATGATCCTGCCACATTGCGCCAAACGTTTATCAATGCAGATAAACAAGCCGATTTAGTCATCAGCAGCGGTGGCGTTTCTGTGGGTGAAGCGGATTATACTAAACAGATTTTAGATGAAGTGGGCAAAATCAGTTTCTGGAAGCTCGCGATTAAACCCGGTAAACCTTTTGCGTTTGGCAAGTTGGAGAATGCGTGGTTTTGTGGCTTACCCGGCAATCCCGTTTCTGCTGTGTTGACCTTCTACCAATTAGTGCAGCCACTGATTGCCCGTTTATCCGGCTTTACCACATGGCAACCACCAATGCGCCTCACAGCCAAGGCGACAACGCCATTGAAAAAATCCGCCGGAAGATTGGATTTCCAACGTGGTATCGCTGCCATCAATGAAAACGGAGAATTCGAGGTAAAAACCACAGGCCATCAAGGTTCCCATATCTTTAGTTCCTATAGCTCCGGAAACTGTTTTATCGTTCTGGAACGGGAACGCGGGCATGTTGCAGTTGGCGAAACAGTGCACATCGAATTTTTTAATCATTTGCTGAAAAACCAATAAGATAATAAAACAATGACTATCGAACTTACCGATGAAGAAACCCTGCGCTATAACCGACAAATTGTCTTGCGGGGTTTCGATTTCGACGGGCAGGAAAAATTAAAATCTGCCAAAGTGCTGATAGTTGGTGTGGGGGGCCTCGGTTGCGCGGCTTCCCAATATCTTACTGCGGCTGGTGTTGGAACTATCACCCTGCTGGATTTTGATACGGTTTCCCTTTCCAATCTGCAAAGGCAAATTCTCCATCGCGATGAGCGCATTGGTATGCCAAAAGTCCATTCAGCGGCCCTGACACTACGGGAGATTAATCCGCACGTTACTATTCATCCCATTGAAGGATTATTAGATGATCCTGCATTGGATGAATTGATAAGCCGACACGAAATTGTGCTTGATTGCACAGATAACGTTGCCATCCGTGAACAACTCAATCGTTTGTGCTACGAACGTAAAACATCCTTGGTTTCTGGTGCAGCCATTCGCATGGAAGGCCAGCTTTCCGTCTTTACTTACCAACCGGAAGAACCTTGTTACCGTTGCCTGAGCCGGCTATTTGGTGAAAACAATCTGACTTGTGTTGAAGCAGGCGTCATGGCGCCATTGGTGGGAACTATTGGTTCCTTACAGGCCATGGAGGCCATTAAGCTATTGACTCAGTATGGAAAAACCTGTCATGGAAAAATATTACTGTTCGATGCAATGGCAATGGAATTTCGTGCGATCAAACTGCCTAAAGACCCTAAATGTGAAGTTTGTCAGTAACCCTGATCATAGCCCCGTAAAATAAACGGGGCTATAAACGTTAAGCAGAATTACTCAGCAATACCCTGGCTTCTCAGATACTCATCATAAGTACCTTTAAAATCAACCACCTTATCGGATTTAATCTCCAGAATACGGCTGGCTAATGAGCTAACAAAAGCACGGTCATGGGAGACGAAAATCAACGTTCCCTGATAGAGCTCCAGCGCAAGGTTCAAAGATTCGATCGATTCCATATCCAAGTGGTTGGTTGGTTCGTCCATCACCAAAATATTTGGTTTGTGCATCATCAACTTACCAAACAGCATCCGGCCTTGTTCACCACCGGAAAGCACACCCACTTTCTTCTTGATATCATCCTGACCGAACAATAAACGACCAAGAATACTGCGCACTGCCTGCTCATCATCACCTTCGCGCTTCCATTGACTCATCCATTCAAAGACAGTCAGGTCGCAGTTAAAATCACTGGCGTGATCCTGTGCGTAATAGCCAATGGCACTGTTTTCAGACCATTTAATCGTACCGCTATTTGGCGCTTCCTCTCCGATCAGCGTTTTCAGGAATGTGGTTTTACCAATGCCGTTTTCACCGATCACCGCCATCTTCTCGCCAACTTCCACCAGCAGATTCAGGTTCTTGAACAGCGGCCCGTTATCATACCCTTTGGTCAGACCTTCCAGTTCCAGCGCATTACGGAACAATTTTTTATCCTGATCAAAACGGATATAAGGATTCTGACGGCTGGAAGCTTTTACTTCATCTAACTGGATCTTATCAATCTGACGAGCACGGGAAGTTGCTTGTTTAGATTTAGAGGCGTTGGCACTGAAACGGCTAACAAAAGCCTGTAGTTCGGCAATTTGTGCTTTCTTCTTCGCATTATCTGCCATGAGGCGCTCGCGGGCCTGTGTTGCCGCCACCATATACTCATCATAGTTGCCTGGGAACAGACGCAAGTCACCATAATCCAAATCAGCCATATGAGTACATACGGTATTCAGGAAATGACGGTCATGGGAAATGATGATCATCGTGCTATCACGCTCATTAAGCACTTGCTCCAACCAGCGGATAGTATCGATATCCAGGTTGTTGGTTGGCTCATCAAGCAGCAAGACATCAGGATTAGAAAACAGCGCCTGAGCCAACAATACACGCAATTTCCAGCCCGGAGCGACTGCACTCATTAAGCCATAATGCTGTTCCACAGGAATACCCACGCCCAGTAACAGTTCACCAGCACGTGCTTCGGCACTGTAACCGTCCATCTCACCATAGGCGACTTCCAGATCAGCCACACGATAGCCATCTTCTTCGCTCATTTCGGCCATGGCATAAATGCGGTCACGTTCCTGCTTAACTTCCCACAGCTCCGAGTGCCCCATGATGACCGTATCCAACACGGTATATTCTTCGAATGCAAACTGATCCTGACGCAATTTACCCAGACGCTCATTTGGATCAAGGCCGACGTTACCGGAAGTTGGGGTTAAATCTCCGCCCAGGATTTTCATGAACGTAGATTTACCTGCCCCATTCGCACCAATCAGACCATAACGGTTGCCGTTGCCGAATTTGACAGAAATATTTTCAAACAGTGGCTTACTGCCAAACTGCATGGTGATGTTGTTTGTACTTAACACAACTTTTGCTCTTAAAGTGAATAAAAAGGGAGTTTATAAAATTGATAGCCGCGTATTATGCCACAAGCAGAAAAAAGTATCGCCAGAATGCGTTGCTCAGTTTCAAAATTAGAGAAAAACATCAAATAACATACTGAATACTAATTATTTTTTACATAAACAGAACTAATCTATAGAACAGGGAAATACAGACCCCAAAGCAGTTCTATTATAAACTTTCCCTGAATTTTACAACTCAACAATTTGATGCGCCGGAAAAATACAATGCAAAAAGTAAGATGGGGAATTATTGGTTGTGGTGATGTCACTGAAGTAAAAAGCGGCCCTGCTTTTTACAAACTAGAAGACTCTGAATTAGTGGCGGTAATGCGCCGCCATGCTGATTTAGCCAAAGATTTTGCCAAGCGGCACAATATCAGAAAATGGTATTCAGATGCCGAATCTCTGGTTAATGATCCTGAAATTGATGCCATATACATTGCGACCCCACCTTCTACCCATAAAGAATATACAATTCTGGCAGCACAAGCGGGAAAAACGGTTTATGTTGAAAAACCGATGGCACTGACATTTGAAGAATGCAACGAAATGATTGCCATCTGCCGATTACAAAAAGTCCCGCTGTTCGTCGCTTATTATCGTAGGGCTTTACCCAGGTTTATCAAAATAAAAGAGTTACTTGATTCCGGGGCAATTGGTTCACCGCGAATTGTAAATTGCATGCTATTCAGGGAAATGGCTTCTATCTATCAAGATCCTGATAATTTGCCATGGTTTGTAAAGCCAGAAATATCCGGTGGCGGCTTATTTGTTGATTTGGCTTGCCACACACTTGATATATTGGATTTTCTGCTCGGTAAAATTATCTCAGTTAAAGGGCATGCCAACTCACAGGCAAAAGCCTATCCCGCCGAGGATTGCGTTTCCATGTCATTTCTGTTCGAAAACCAGATTCAGGGCGTTGGAATTTGGAATTTTGTCGCCAGTTCCCGTGAGGATAAAGTCGAAATTATCGGAGACAAAGGCAGGATAGTTTTTGCAACATTCGGTGACTCCCCCATTTCATATTATGATGAAAATAACCAACATCATCAGTACCATTTTGAAAATCCAAAACATATTCAAATGCCATTAATCCAGACAATTATTGCTGAGATACAGGGTAAGGGTATTTGCCCATCCAATGGAGAATCTTCCGCCCGCACCAGTTGGATTATCGACGAGGTATTAAGAGAGTATCGAATGGCTTTCAACAATAATACTAAGAAATGAACTCATTATGGCTAACTTTAGCTGGCTAATTCATCCTGATCATATTTTTCATTCTTACCGATGGCTACCACAATTGCTAAACAGATTAACTAACCAGAAAACAACTTATAGAGACAAATAGACATGAACCATCAGAGTGTAACTCTGATGGTTCAAATAGAGACTTATTGTTGCAAACAGATTGAGCATGGACTGCACATAAAACTTGGAGTGTAATCGAGCCGGATGTGAGGATCACAGAGTAATCGCCATAGTTCTATTCACTTCCTGATACCCTTCCCTTTCATAAAAGCGTATTGCATCCACATTTTGAGATAATACACTCAGTTCCAGATGTGAATAACCATTTTCTTTTGCCCATTTCTGCATCCCAACCAATAACTTCCGGCCAACACCGAGATTTCTGGCATCCTGACTTACTACCAGATCAAAAACATGGCCATAAGTTCTGGGAACCAGGCAGTTAAAAGACGGTGTCTTTTGTTCTTGTGCAATGGCAAATCCCTTTATGCTGCGATCTCCATCTTCCGCAACAAGTAAGTGAAATTTGCTATTATTCACATTGGAAACAATAAAATCTCTGTCTTGTTCAGTCGCTTTCATCCTATCTGGCTGTAACGCTGCCATTTCGCTAAACAAGACATAATAGAGAGATAAAATCGCCTCAATATCCTTTATCAAAGCTGTTCTTATTATCACTATATTTCTCCTTAAGTTGAGATTATTTGAAATAAGTTTTAACAGAAGGAACAACATAATCATTAAAACGGTCGAGTAATAAAGAAGGGTCCTGTTCAACAATTGCCATATGACGATATTTTTCCTGCAAGAACTGCTCATCTGCCATTCTGTCGATCATAGAAATCAGAGGATCATAGAATTGGTTAATATTGAGGATACCACACGGTTTGTTATTCAACCCAATCATGCTCCAGGTAAAAACTTCACTGAATTCTTCCAGTGTGCCAAAGCCGCCGGGCAAAGCAACAAACCCCTCTGCCAGTTCGATCATTTTGCTTTTGCGCTGGTGCATAGTTTCCACAACATGGAGTTCAGATAAATTCTTATGGGAAATTTCACGCTCTTCCAGCAAGGTCGGGATAACACCAATCACTTTACCACCTGCTTTCAGGACCGTATCCGCAACCGTTCCCATAATCCCTACGCTTGCTCCACCATAGACTAAAGTAATGTCACGTTTTACCAGCTCTGTTGCAAAAGATATCGCGCTTTCTTTATAAACCTCAGATATACCAAGGCTTGAGCCACAATAAACCGCAATACTTTTTACAGAACCTTTTTTTCTGGTGCATTTTTAATCACATTCTCTTTCATAACTAAACTCCATTATTTTTTTAATTTCTGATTATACGATAGACTCACAAGCGTACAACTGATAATACTGTTGAGTTATATCTGTTTCACTGCGAAGATGACATTCCCCTAATTAATACGTTGTAACTGAGGTTTTTTTTAAATGTCTCTTTCTAAACATCGGGCAGCTTCTTTTCCACTGTTGCCCATTATTTTATTGCTACTGTCGATGACATCAATTCAGGCCGGAGCCTCACTGGCTAAAACAGTATTCCATGTCATCGGTGCACCTGGTGTCACAGCTTTGAGACTTGCGTTGGGAACAATGATTCTCTTTCTGATTTTTAAACCGTGGCGTCTGAAATTTCAGCGGGATTCTCTGATTCCTCTTTTTGCCTACGGTATTTCACTCGGGGCGATGAATTATCTGTTTTATATGGCCTTGTCCCGCATCCCTCTCGGCATTGCCGTTGCACTTGAGTTCACAGGGCCTCTGGCCGTTGCCATGTTTTCTTCCCGACGCCCACTGGATTTTCTCTGGATTGCTTTGGTCATCGCCGGATTAGGCTTTCTCCTGCCAATCGGGGATAGTGTCAGTACACTTGATCCTATCGGGATTTTGTATGCTTTAGGAGCCGGTGTCTTCTGGGCACTTTATATTATCTTCGGGCAACGTGCAGGAGCTGGCTATGGCGCAGCTACCGTTTCTATTGGCTCACTGATTGCTGCCTTTATCTTCTTCCCGGTCGGGTTAATACAGACTGGCCCTGAATTACTGTTTGATGTTTCACTGCTGCCGATTGCATTGGGGATCGCCATTTTATCTACCGCATTCCCCTACACGCTGGAGATGATTGCCCTTACTCGCCTGCCAGCCAAAACATTTGGGACATTAATGAGCCTTGAGCCAGCATTAGGCGCATTATCAGGTATTATTTTCCTTAATGAGCATTTGACAATGACTCAATGGGTTGCTCTTTTCTGCATTATTTGTGCTTCTATCGGCTCCACATCTACCATTAAACGAAACACTAAAATAGAAAAAATAGAATAGTTATTTTTACCAAAATACTGGCATTATTTATTCAGACCGGAGGAAACCCAATATCCTCCGGTTTTTTATTTTCATAAAATATCTATCAATATCATACCCATCAACATTATACCCATTAATACCAATACCTATTAATACAATAGGAATAAGCGATATGGCTCACGAAAATTTGTCAGCTATAATTATCAAATCTAATGAGGCAATTCATTAATCGGAATTAAGGGAGAACTATTATGAGTACAGCAAAATTAATCAAAACCCAAACTTCTGGCCTTCTTTATACCCGCAATAATGTTGATGAAGATGTTAAACAGAGATCGATTATCGCCTTGAATCATATGGTGATCCAATTTATCGATCTATCCATGCTGACTAAACAGGCCCACTGGAATATGCGTGGCCGGAATTTCATTGCTATTCATGAAATGCTGGACAGTTTCCGCAGTGCCATTATTGAGCATCTGGATATATTTGCAGAACGCGCGGTTCAATTGGGTGGCACAGCATTAGGAACCGTTCAGGAAGTGAATAAACGTACAACGCTGAAAAGTTATCCAACAAACATTCATGATGTACAAGATCATCTTAAGGCACTGGCAGATCGTTATGCCATTGTTGCCAATGATATTCGTCAGGCGATTGTTGATGCGGAAGATGAAAACACAGCAGATATGTTTACTGCGGCCTCCCGTGATCTCGACAAATTTTTATGGTTTATCGAAGCAAACATTGAGCAATAAAATAAAAATATTATTTTTCAAAACATTAAGGCCACTCCTGTGGCCTTTTTTACATCTTTGCATACAATTGATAAGAAAAACAGTTAAAAATAGCAGTTATATTCTAAAAAATTACACTAACCTTTAAAAAAATCGTTTTTCTCTCTATAATCCCGGTCTGTTTCAAAAATAAACATGAGGACGCCATACAATGGATATCGAAGTCAAAGACTCCAACGGTGCATTGCTGAATGACGGTGATTCAGTTCAGGTCATCAAGGACTTAAAAGTAAAAGGTACTTCCAAGACCTTGAAACGTGGAACATTGGTCAAAAACATCCGCCTGACTCATCGCGAAGATGAGATTGAGTGTAATGCTGACAAAATCAAAGGGTTAGTACTGAAAACCTGCTTCCTGAAAAAAGTAGGATAAATAACAGTTACAAACCTGTTTTTGGTTAAAGGATAAATAATGTTGAGTTTTACATTATTTATCCTTTTTCATTAGCGCCAACGCCTGTTCCGAGGGTACATCAGGCCGCTCGATAGGAAATACAGGCAAAGAGTTCAACAAACGTGGCCCATAGCGCTTAGTCAATAAACGATTGTCATAAATTACCACATCACCATAACACTCATGGCTACGAATTAACCTTCCCACTTGCTGAATCAAATTGAAGGAAGCATTTGGCAGGCTTTGTACTTCAAATGGGTAGCGTTTCAATGATTTCAGCCATTCACTTTCGGTGATAATGACCGGATTGGTCACAGGCGGGAAGGCGATTTTATGAATATGTACCTGAGAAAGATAATCACCTTTTAAATCCAGCCCTTCTGCAAATGACTGCAATCCAATCAGAACGCTTGCTTGCCCTTCATCAATACGCTTGCAATGCGTTTCTACCAACCGATAACGGGGCTGATCACCCTGTACCAATAACATCAACCGCAAGTCTGTCACAAAAGTGAGGAAACCTTCCATTGCGCGCTGACTGCTAAAAAGTACCAACATTCCCCGATGTTTCCCGTCTATCACCTGCGAACGGAAATAACGCGCCATTTCCTCAAGATGCTGCCTCTCATTTTGAATCGTCGGTTCCTGTGTCATTTGGGGAATAATCAAACGCCCCTGCCGTACATGCTCAAAAGGCGATGACAGAGTGACAAAACGATCATCATAGTTTTCATGTAAGCCAGTCAGTTCCTGAATACGAGAAAAACTATTCAGCGAACGCAATGTCGCCGATGTCACCACAACATGGGGAATGTTACGCCATAGTAGCTGAGTGAGCTGTTCGCTGACCCGAATGCCTGCACAGTGAAAATAGAGGTGTGATTGGTTTTTCTCATAGCGGCGTGTTAACCATTTTGATATCGGTGCGTGGGAAGACTCTTCCTGCGAGGCCAAACGCCACAATTTTGCCATATTCTCAAAATAGCCCAATGTCCGGCTGGTTTGCAGGATGGCCCGATGCAGCCGGACAATATCCTGTTTAGCCGTTTGATCGTTCAGGTCATTTAAAATCGCTTCTGCTAAACCACGTAACCCATCGGTGAGCTTAAATAACTGCTGACAACACAACAGCAAACTATCCGGTAATCTTCCCAGTTCGAATAAATATTCTTCCGCTTCACCACGTTCAGGCAATAAAGCCTGTGTTATCATTGCCAACTCCTTAAAATGTTCACCGATTGCTTCACAGTGAGACTGCAATCGTGTGACATTTGCCAACGCAGGCGGTTTGGTTGGCCGGAATTGAATCAGATACTGTTCTACATGACGGATAAAGGAATCTAACTGCCCATTAAGCTGGAATAACGTAATTTCCCCTTCAACTTCCAGCGAATCCCTTGCAACATCAGGGATATGATGCCCTTCATCCAATATCAACAGCAGATTTTTTGCTTCCGGTAAAACGGATTCACTTTCCAGCGCAGCCATAACCAAAGAGTGATTGGCAACGACAACATCCGCATTATCAATCTCCCGGCGGGCAAGAAAGAAGGGACAACGATGATAAAACTGACAATTTCGCGCCAGACAGTTCATCTTATCTGTACTGACCTTTGCCCACAATGAGTCCGATAACGCCAGTTTATGGTGATCACGCAAGCCGTCCCATACAAAAGCCGAGTAATCATTACGCAACCGGCGGCATAGCTCACGCTCTTCACTATTGGCGACTTCCGTTCGATCTTCGACCAGAAACATCAGATCAATCTGTTCTCCCTCTGCGGCACAAATCGCCTCCAGATTACGCGGGCAGACATAACGTGCACGGCCAAAAGCGCCCGTGAATTTCAGATCAGGGATAATCTTGCGTAACAACGGCAAATCTTTGCTGTAGATTTGATCCTGCAAGGCAACATTGGCCGTACTCACCACCAATGGTTTCTGTTCTGCCCGGCTGACGGCAATCCCCGGAATCAGGTACGATAAAGTTTTTCCTACTCCCGTAGGCGCTTCTATCACCAAATGCCGCCCTTCTTCATCCGCCAGTGTTTTTGCAACCTCAGCAATCATTTGGCGCTGAGGTGCTCGGGGGATGAAACCATCAATATGGATGGATAATGCCTTATACCATTGGCTAATTTGATTTTTTACTGAACTGGAAAGTGCCATAAGTTTTACTGCTTAAAAATTGGAGGGCTATTCTCCCATAGAGTGAGTATCAAATCAGCTTTATATACTCATTACTCAGGGTAAACGGGTCTAAATTATACTGACGTAAAATCCACCGTGAGGACTTTCAGCATATAGCTATTATCCCAGCCTGCTTTCTGACGCTTGGTTTTCACACCCACCTTAACTGTTTTCTCATTTTTCAGCGGCATGACCACTTCTCAGGCGTTGGCTGTCTTCACCAAAACTGACGTCCAACTGCCAGTGCAGCTTCGTTTCAATGTGCCAATGACTGCGTATTGCACACGCGATAAAGTCGGCCGACTTATCACGGTGACTGGTGATATAGTAACGTCTTTCATAACTCGCGGGTTTTCCCTGCTCTTCACGCCAAGATCCCACAACCGCGATGCCGCCCAGCGTGTGCCACTGAGGGTGCTGTTTCCGCAACCAATGGATATCGTTAACCAGCCACAACTGACGCTGTTCGATACGACCATGATCGCCCTCCGTGCTCTGGGTTTTGGCGTGAGAAATCCCCGTAAAATCTTTTGTCAACTGGGTATCTAAAAAGAGTTTGATATCGTCGTGAAATTCGCCCTGGTTGCCTTTTAACGCCAGCACATAATCGGCCTAGTTCTCGACAATCTGGTCAGCGATTTTGTACTGGCAGCCCATCGCGTCAATTGTGATGGTAGACCCTTCAATATCCAGCAAGGCCAGCAGTTTTGGGATCGCGGTGATTTCGTTCGATTTATCCGAGACGTTCACCTGACCAAAGCAGAGTTGATTCGCGACTGACCAGGCGCTGACCAGATGGAGAGCGGGAACACCATTGGCTTTGTCGAGCGTTCCCCGCAAAGTTTTGCCATCCAACGCGATAATGTCATCGGATAGTTTGGCTAAGCTGTTCACCCATTGGGTAAAAGCGTGCCCAAATTCTTGGGGATCAAGCCGGTTTATCACATCGTTAGAGGTATCATGGCTGGGTATGCCATTGGGAAGATCCAGAAATTGCCGAAACCAATCTTCTTTGGATTTACCGTACTCTTCAATCGCATTGAAGCCTTCACAACCACAGATCACGGCACAAATCGAGATGGTCAGAATATCAATGAAGGCATACTGTTTCGTTCGGCTAACACGCGGATCAGTGAGGTGCTCAAAGGCATTTCTGAGGGTAGTTGCTTGCATGGCAGTTTCTACGGTTATCCTTGACAGGATGCTGATTATAAATCACAAACAGCGACCAATCCTATTTCTATGTACCGAATACACTCAGTTAATCCCGTTGGTCAATTTAGACCCGTTTGCCCTGCATCCCCCCTCAGGGGTTACGCATGAAAATATTTAGTGAATAATACCTTCATTTTTAGAGGGAACTGATGAAAGTATTAGTCGATATTTTTTCTGATTTTCCCGAGCCACGCTGCCTGGGGAAGGTCAAACACCGTTTTATTGATATCTTAGTGATCGCGGTAACTTACGCTATCCTTCAAAAGGCTGCGTTTTTCACAGCGACCGAGGCAGTCAATATACCGGAGGTCAATATCTGGCTCTGCTGAGAAGCTATGATATGCGTCCGAGTCAAAGCGATGTGGGAGCGTGTTGGGATAATGCGGTCGTTGAACGATTTTTTGGCAGCCTGAAACATGATTGGCTGTTTAAAAAACAGCATGCAAATCGAGAGGAGATGAAACAAGATGTTTTGGATTACCTGCGTTATTACAACTTAACTCGATTACACACAGCGAATAATTATTTATCGCCAGCGGAGTATGAAAACTCCTTCAGAAAAGTGTCCTAATTTTGTTGTGCAGAACACATGACGGTAAACCAGAGAGAACTGACAACGGGGACAATGAACATAAACGCTGGCCATGAGAGAACCTCAAAAACGAGCATTATACATCAAATTCAATTAATTAGAGGCACCACCTCTTATTTATACAGGTAACAGTCATATATGGCGCAATAACAACGAGTACAGAGCTTGGAATAACAGTTGATACCGTATCATGATAAATACGGTCATTGCTGGCAGGCGAATGCTTTGCCAGCAACGTAACCAAGATATTATCGGTATCGGAACCGCTCACTATCTGGAATGATAACAAAGGCATTTCCTTGCAGAATGCGAACTCTAAAATTATCCGGTAGCTTGAAACATTGACGAGTCAATAAATCAAAACAGCCAGTTGCGATAGCCTTTTCTTCTTCCATGAATCTGACAGGTGATTTATAACCTATTGCCCAACCAATTTTTACGCCTTCCTCGACTAAGGTTTTAACCAGTGTGGGTAAAAAAACACCTTTACCGACTTCACAGGCTTTCATTGATATCAAACCAATTTGGGTTAACCCATAATCAATAAGCATACGGGCAAATGACGCACCATCAATCTTGCCAAATGTATCATGATGAATCGCGTCGCCATGATCCCGGCCATGGGCAATAACGATTAATTTTGAATTAAGATCGCACTCAGCAAAGGGTTTGGTTTCTGATTGCAGGTAATGACTGTGGGGTGGCGGTAAGCAGCAATATCCGGGAATCGCATGCGTGGTAAACCTGCGTAAACTGGGTATATCGTATCTTTCTTTTAATCCTTGAGCTACAGCCAGCAATGGGTCTCTGGGGTTTCTGCGGCTGTAGGCCGGAAATAATAGGATAAAAACCTTACTCCACTTCATTGTATTATTCCTTATATTGAAATAATTCCAAATTGAAAAAATACAGCTTGTTATTACATGCTTTTATCATAATCAGTGAACATTCAGTAGCGTTTCGTTTTCTGCTTTTTACACTTCATGGTAAAGGTGCAAGCGAGGGATCACCAGCTCAAGCGGTTGAGCTTTCGGTTGGTGACGGTACTTGATGGCATTGGCATCATAGTGCGATAACGAACCTATTTTAGGTCGGGGCAAAACAGCGACCAATCCTATCTCTATGTACCGAATGTACTCAGTTAATCACGTTGGTCAATTTAGACCCGTTTGCCCTGACTCATTACTGGGAAGTTGTTCCCAGCGTTCAGGCTGTTTTACTGTCAATACGATAAAAATGGTTATTGCTTGTCTGAAGTATAGAAGCCGATATACTTTTGGCTTTCTATCTTTTGGCATGTTTATGGCTGTTATAACACTTTATTAAAAACCTTATTGGATACAGAGATGAAAAAACTCCTGCTCATTATCATCATACTATTTTCTATCGGCTCAATTGGTGGCGTCTTTCTGGCAGGGTTGAATATGTACACCCGCTCCACAACACCAGCAGAAGAACCACAACAGACTCAGCAGGAAAACGCCCCAGTAGAGCAACAATAAATAAATCAGCTTTTATCACAATACCTGATATTACAGCATCCATTTTCGACAACGTATCAGGTTGTAATATCCGGTATGACGACACCAGATGAGGAAGCTCATGAAAAATGAATATTTTGTCAGTCCACAATGGCTAAACGAGCATCTCCATGATGAGAATGTCGTTATCGTTGATGCCAGCGCCCCGATGCCTACTCAATCCATCGATTATCATCAACTCTGGTTAGATAAGCATATTCCCGGCGCTCAGTTCTTTGACCTTGATAAAGTTGCCAATCTACAGACCAACCTGCCTCACATGCTGCCAGAACCAGAAACTTTCTGTCAGGCGGTTAGTAAAATGGGCATCAGTGAAAACCATCTGGTGGTCATTTACGATCAGGGAAATATGTTCTCTGCTCCACGAGCATGGTGGACATTCAAAATTTTTGGCGCCCGCCATATCCGCATTCTGGAAGGCGGGTTACAAGGCTGGCAGCAGGCGGGTTATCCAACCGAATCAGGAGAAGTTGTTCATTCGCCCGACGTGTTTAGTGTTCAGTTTACCCCCGAAAAAATTTGTTCTCAGGCGCAGATCCTGAATATCCTGCATAAGAATGAACCGATACAGTTTATTGATGCCAGAGCGGAAGACCGTTTTCAGGCAAAAGTGCCAGAGCCTCGTCCCGGCTTAAGAATGGGCCATATCCCCGGTGCTAAAAATGTTCCGTGGACAGCATTGATTGATCATGGAAGTTATAAACCCGTAGAAGAAATTGCGGCAATTTTCCACAAACAAGGCGTTGATTTAAACCAGCCGATTATTACTAGCTGCGGCTCTGGAATGACAGCCGCCGTCTTAGTATTGGGGCTTGATATGATTGGTCACAAAGAAGTTGGATTATACGATGGTTCTTGGGCTGAATGGGGAGCTGATGATTCACTTCCATTAGAAAAATAACGATAGTAAAGGGCATCGAAATAACATGCCCTTTCTTGTTATTTATCATATGAATTGTGAGCCTTAAGATAAGTCTATAAAATTACTGATTAGAAATTTTATAGTATACAAATAGGACAAGCATCGCGCCGATAACGGCAATAGAGAAGCTGCCCAAATTAAAACCATCAACTTTTCCCATTCCAAAGAATGTGCTGATATACCCTCCCACAACAGCGCCCACAACGCCCAGAATCACTGTCATAATGATGCCGCTGTTGTTATTTCCCGGCATAATCCACTTAGCAAGGATCCCGGCAATTAAGCCAAAGATAATCCATGACAGGATACCCATATACAACCTCCGAATCTGATTAGATTATTTGTTTAAGAGTCAAGTTACGTTTCTATGCCCTAAGTTAAGACACTAGCCAAAAGAATTGCAAATCAGAAAGGAAAAGAGATTTTCCAGTTATTAGGAATATTTATAGGATCGGGTGAATTTAATAGCTTTCCCTAATAGTGATACACCCTCTGTTTTCATTTTTCAACTGTAATGAAGATGTCTTCATAGTTACATCAGGCTATCAGCGCACACCTGAAACAATCGGCGGTTATCCCTATTGATGAAACGCCATCAACGTAATGGCGAGAAGGCCACGCGTCGGGTCTGGCTGCTCAGTGGCAGCGGCGCGGTTTACCACAAGATCCGCGCTTTCCGTAAGTTTTTGCGATGAAGAAATGGGAATAAAGGAACAATATGTTCGCTATTTTTTGTTTTGACATACAACTGACAGTGTATATATTAAGCGGCCATTTTTAATTCATAAGAATTGGTAAAGGTTTTGCACTTACCTGAAATTAATAAACTAAACATATACCCTATGTATTCCAGAGTGCCAACAACGCTGCAACTTGAAGGACGGGTATAAATGCAAAGTGGTCATTCTCACAACATGCCGCTTTAAGGAACAGGAGTCAGTTGTGAAATCGTTTGAATATTATTATCAGTGGGAACTTGATTACTTAAGGCAACTTGCAAAATCTGCGCGTGAAGAGAAACCACATCTTGAAGATGTACTTAGTGGCAGGGATCCTGATGCTGAAAGGGTTAATGAGGGTTTTGCTGCTTTAATGGCCCGTTTGAGTCAGAAGGTAGGTGATGCCTTCCCTGAGTTGACTCAGCCGTTACTGCAAAAATTACGGGCACAGCCGATCAAAGGTATTCCTGCGACCAGCATTATTCAGTTTGACAGTGGCGCACAGGGGGATTTTGCTTTTTCCATTCCGGCAGGAACAGAAGTTCATACTCATCATCGACAGCCATTTGTCACTTGCCGGGAATGTCCTATTGAGCCTTTGATATTAGTGTCACGTGACATAACTCATCAAGTACAGACAACTAAAATCACCTTAAAATTTCGTTATATTGGTAAGGAAGAAGAGTGGCTGACCCAGCCGATTAATTTGTTCCTGAGCAGTGATGAGCAAGTTGCTGATGCTCTGATGCTGGGGCTGACTCAATATTATGAGGGTGCTGAACTGCATCACGATGGGCAGGTGTATAAAGCGCACGGAGATCGGTTTGAACCACGCTCAGGTGCTTCCCGGTTGGTTCTGTCATCTGCTACAGGAGATAACTGGGCACCACAACTGTTGATTGAGTCCCTTTATCTGCCACATGTTAACCAATTTCTGAATTTACCTCTGCCGACAATGGCAAAGCGATTAAAACTGGCAGAACATCGTGAATTCAGTGTCGTCCTGACTTTGAATACCGTATTGCCGTTGTCAGCAGCTCAAATAAAGTCTGCATTCCAGCTTCATTGCGCACCTGTGGTTAATATGGCGCGTAACAGTCAGGTAACTCTTCCCTTTGCCCCGGAAACAGCTCGCTATCGTTTACCCTTAATGCCGACTCAGGGTGTTCTGCATATTGCAGGTATTGAACTGAAAAATGAGCCAAACACAGAAGAGGAAAGACGCGGGGATGAATATCGGTTTTATCCGGTCAGCCTCCTGACAGGTATGGAACGTTATCACCCAGAGTATGACAAAGCTTGGTTCTATGCGCTTGAAGTCAGTAAAGATGCGCTGGGCAGAATACAGTACGAGCTGATTTTCTATGGCAGTAAAGCGGAATTGATGCGTAAACCGCCTGAGCGCGAGTTCATCTGCCATTTTTATGGTTTCGAACAATATCAGGCATCTCTTGCACTGGGCGAGATCTGCCAGACGGGAGAAAATGTTCCCGAAGTTTTTCAATTAAAAAATATCACTCCCACTTCACAAACTTATCCTCCGATTGTTGATAGCCATCGTCACTGGGATTTGTTGTCGCATTATTCTGTCGGCAGCCATTTATTGGAGATGAGCGCATCAGTCAAACAGCTGCTACAGGATTTTGATCTGTATGCAGATACTGATCGCACGTCCAGCCGGAATATCCGGCGCATGATCGGCGGGATTGCCAATATAAAAGCAAAATGGGGTGACAGGATGATCCGGGACAGGCCCGTTCGTTGCCTGCTGGTTACCCTGATGCTGGATGAAACCGCTTATACCGATGCTGGCGAAATGTATCGATTCGCCAATTCACTATACCAATTCTTCCCGTTCTGCCTCTCCCAAGGGACATGGCTGCGAATGCGCGTGCTCAACCAACCCACAGGGACGGAATGGTATCTGTCACCTTCAATGATTCAAGGTTATCGCTCAATTATGTAAGGAGTTTCTACAATGGATGGATTAGTTTTTACGTGTCAGGTAGGTGCCCTGCCGCAGACAACGTTTCAGGTAGTGAATTTCAGCTTACAGGAAGGGTTATCACAACTGTTTCACCTTTCTATGACAGTCGTCAGTTCCTTTGACAATGTGGCACTCAATGAACAATTGGGTTCCAGTGCTTCTCTGACGGTGATTAGGGATGGCGTCATTGAGCGAACCGTTAATGGTGTTGTGGCCGGAGCCGAGCAAGGCAACACCGATGGCCGACAAACCTATTACACCTTTATTATTCGCCCCGAAATGTGGCTGATGACGCTCAATCAGGATAGCCGGATTTTCCACCATCAATCCGTGCCGGATATTCTTAATCAGTTATTGAAAGAAAATCGCATCAGGGCAGACAACAAGTTCTACAAAGATCACCAGCAGCATTCGATACGGGAATATACCACCCAGAAACGCGAATCCGCTTATGAATTCTGGTGCCGGCTGGCGGCGGAAGAAGGCATCATGTTCTGGTTTGAAGAGGACAAACTGTTTTACAGCAATTCCCACCTCGGCATGTTGGCAGCATTGACGTTGACCTACAACGTACAAGCAAACACGGATAACAGTGATTCGACTGCATGGCAGTGGAATTACGGTGAATATCTGTGCCCGGATGAAACAATCCATAAAGATAATAATTTCCTTCGGCCTTCCTACCCTCTGCAACATCTGGCTGCGTCAGATGATGGCAGAAACCATTCTGTATTTGAGAGTTATGGCCGTTTTCAGATGGATGCAGAGGGTCGCCCTTTCACCCAACTGCGTTTGGAGCAGTTGCAGAGCCAGAGTAAAGTCGGCAAAGCGAGTACCAACTGTATTAAATTAAGACCGGGACGGATCTTCGTTCTGCAATCCCACCCGATTGCGACGATGAATGATCGCTGGCAGGTGGTTACTGTCACGCATCAGGGGAATCAACCACAAGCCTCCAGAGATGCGGGTGAAGGGACAACTTTAACCAATCACGTTACCTTTATTCCGGGCAGGCAGGATTGGCGTCCGCCTTTCCGATATAAGCCGCTGGCGGATGGAGATGAAGTGGCAACCGTCGTGGGGCCGGAAGGTGAAGAGATCTACGTTGATAAACATGGCGCTATCAAAGTTCATTTCCATTGGAACCGTTACGATGAAGCAGATGACCGAGCTTCCTGCTGGGTGCGTGTAGCGCAGGGATGGAATGGTGATGGCTATGGTTTTATGGCAATTCCGCGCATTGGTCAGGAAGTGATTGTTTCCTACCTGAACGGGGATATCGATCGCCCAATCGTCACAGGCTGTACCTACAACGGACGCAACCGCCCACCGCTGGATCTGCCGGCGGAAAAAACGCGTACCACCTTCAAGACCCACACCCACAAAGGTGAGGGGTTTAACGAATTACGTTTTGAAGATGCGAAAGGCAGTGAAGAGATCTATATCCACGCCCAGAAAGACCAGCTTATCCAGATAAACCACGATAAAACCCAACGTGTCGGTCACGATGAAAGCCACCATGTACTGAACAACCGCAAACATGAAATCGGCAACGATGAATTCATCCGGATCATGCATGAACAGCACATCCAGATTGACCTTAACCAGTTTGAAACCATCACCAAAGATCGCAAAACCCGCATTAACAACAACTGGCAGGAGAATATCTTTGCTGATCATTTACAGGAAGTTGGTCGAGATAAAACCGCTAAGGTGAATAACAACTATACGCTAAACGTCGTGAATAACATCCAAACCCTGACGAAAGTCCATACCCTACAGGCCAGCGAATCCGTGCTGATCAAAGGCAAGGCGGGGTCGATTATGCTGGATGGTTCAGGGGTGACAATCACCGGCAAAATCACCCTGCAAGGGGATGTTTCGGTCACAGGGGGCAGCCCGGGCACGGTGCCATCACTCAGCGGATCAGCCAATGAAGGGTTGGCAATGGCTGAGGATTGCCGGGAAAAAGCCCGTAAGCAGCAGGAGTCATCAGAATAATGTCCTGGATACCCGATTATACCGAACATTGGGTGGTGGATTATTCCTATGCCACGCAACAAGGCGAACACTACTCTGCCCGGACGATTGTCCATGCAACGAGCAGGCCGCAGGCTTTGTCGGCGCTGGTGGAATATGTCCTACAGGCGGGACATTTACCGGGGCAATACCAAAGTATTCAGCCGTTGCCTGAATACCTTGCCGCCAGCTCTTGTGTCGAATTGCCGCTATTGCGGCAGTTCCGGCAGGGGGTGGAGCGGAATGCACGGGTGATCCCGCTGAACGAACACAATATCAACACCCTCTTGCCTGCCGAGCGTGGCGTATTGCAGTTCGCCGTGACGGAAACCATGCCTGCCAGAGAGAGCGGGCAATACCGCTATATGGTGATTGATGCCACGGTTTACCGTCGGGTCATGGGCAGTTTTATCGTGCCTGACCTGATGGTTTCCAACCTGCGATGGGAAAGCCTGTTTCAGGGAGAAACCCAAATCACGCTCGAAGACAGCGCCCCTTATCTGGTGGAATTAACCGATGACACCACGGTGCACTCTGCTTTTCAGCAAAAGATCACTCAACCGATCACCCCGGAACCGGGAATTTTTATCGACAGTGACCAGCCATTTCCCGTGATCCGTAATCACCTGCGTAAATTCACCTACCTGAGAAATGAACAACAACGATCATGGGTGTTTTACCGTTTCTATGTACCGCAAGGCTTGATCCCGCTACTGAAAAGCCTGCCGGATGAACAACTGATGCACTTTATGCGCCCGATAACGCGCATCGGTTATTTCGATAGCCAGACGACGCAGTACTACGCCCTTTCTTTGGCTGAAAACACATTGGATCAGGAGAAAACGGCGTCCGTGACAATCAACTCCTATCTGATGAATCTATTGGCGGGGCAAACCCAAGAGCGGGCAGTGGCTCAGATAGTGAAATTTATTGCAGAGACCCAACCTGAACTGTCGCCAGAACAGAAGAAGCAATTGCCAGCCTTTGTTGTGCAACAGGCCAATTTTGCTTGCCTGGCGGGTTTCGCTCATCAGCGTTCCATTCTGTATCTGGTAGCGGGCAGAAGTCTGGCGCGGGATAACGAAGAGCTCTGGCAACGGGCATGGCAACATGCCTGTACACAAGCACAGGCGCAAGAGGTGCGGGCGCTGGCTTGTTATGAGTATTGTTTTAAAAACCGGGCATTAAGTTAACATAAGGAAATAAGAGAAATGGAAAAATCGATATTGACGAGCGCGAATGACGCCCTTGAGACAGCCGCGAAAAAAGCGGAAAAAATATTTGAAAAAATTGTCGATGAGGCGAATGCCCGCATACCTCATGAGTTGGATATGGATACCGTTGTCAGGCCATGTGACGCCAATATCCGGCCTGTTTATCCTGTCAGATATGCTTATATGAATTTTTTTGGTGACAAATGGGTAAATGCTCAATTACCGCCACCAATAAGGACTTTTATTGATCCTTATGATAATTCATTAAATGCAAGCGTTTTGGGGGGCTATAGCATTCGAATGCCAAGACCGGGTTGGATCTATGTCAAAGAAGAAGGGCCGATTAAAACCAGAGGCTCCCAACAGGATGGCAAGTTATTGATTTTCAAATTCAGCCCTGAAATTGTCACATTAGAGGGCAAAAGGGGAATGGTCACAAAATACACCAAATATGAGCAAAAAGCCGGAAGCTCATCGTGGGAAGAAATCCACCCTGCCAGCGGTACAGCGGGATTAGGCTATCCTTTTCTGGCAATTGATAAAGATGTGACCCGAATCAGCATCGCTTACAGTGAAGTCAAGCTGGCTAAATCTATCCTGAATAAGATGGATAACGATAAAAACTTCCGCAAGAGTGCGATGCAATTTGTAGATTTAGATAGTAAGGCATCAGATTATGCCATTGATGCCAAGCAAGAACATTTCGACGGATTAGTGGAAGATTTCAAAGATCCTGAAAAACAATTTCAGGCATACAAAAATCAATTATCCGATCCGCTTTTACAATCTGCTGATTTGGGAGATGTCACAACTGAAGGCAGTTTTTTCATGAATGCAGATATGGAAATGCGTTATATAGACAGTCTTATCTGTCCTTATTACAAAGATAAAGCGAATATTGTGGTATTGCATGACCCTGTGGGATATCAGCGTGATATTTTAATGGCTTATGAGTTACTTAACCTTTGGCAGCTAAGTTATTCTGCAACAAATATTTATCCTCTTACGATAGGGCAGTTTGTCGAGATAATTGCTGCATCAAAAGATGAAAATATTAAAGAATATTTTAAAGAACATATACATCAGGAAAATTGGAAAACCTGGTGGCCTAAACTTACCGATCCCATTGTAGATGTAAAAAAAAGGCAGGAAAAAGTTCTTGAAATATACAAAGAATTTTTTGAAAGTCCGAATATTGCGGGTAAATTAGGTGGATTATCACATTATCTCAAGTACTTTTTTCGTTAAGTGATAAAAAAAGTGACCTGACAGAAGAAGATGGTCAAGAGTTTGAAATATATTGTGATCTTATTGCAGAATTAATGCAGCCATTACAGAGAACAGCAGAGGGAACGTCGACATTAGAACATATTATTGGCGGTAAGCCTGCATTAGATGAAAGTAGTTCATGGACTGTTATTCACAATGGGATCGTCAATACACTAGGACATGATGGTGCTAACAAGCTCTTGATGACAAACTATATTACAAAAGGAATAGATAAAATATTGTGTGCAACAGGTGAAGTCATAGGGATGTTTCTTGCGTGGGGCGCGGAAAAAATAGCCCAAGGTTCTGTCAGCTTATATGCAAAAAGTATTGAAAAGGTAACCCAGACTTTTACCAATAAAGTTTTTGGTGCTTTGGGGGTAGAAGAATATAGAGGGTCTGTTTTATTGACAGAAAAAGAAGTAACAAAATTGATCAATGATCTGGAGAGATATAAACAACAAGGGCTTATCGATAAGACGATGAGATGGGGTAAAAAAGCCAAAGTCAACTTTCAAAAGAAGGGAGGAAAGGCAGTATTTAATTGGTCAAATCGAGTTAAAAATTATACGGGAGATTTGAAACTAAAAATACCTACCATTAAAGTTAACAACCCTAAATTTAATATTAAATTTATGTCACATTATGACAGGTCTCTTAGTATTGTACTGGATAGCAGTCTAACTGGATTTGATCTGATTATGAAAAGTTATACATTCTATACCTTATTGGCACAATCTGGTTTTGATAGAAATGATCCATTGAAAGCGAATCGAAAAATTGTGTATTTAGCTTTTACCTACCTGAATACGATACTTGGTATGGCAGTTGCGGCACGAAATTTTTCTGAATTTCTCGGGAAAGGTCTTGCAAAAGCAGAAGCACTGGCGAGAAAAATAAATCATCCTGCGGCAGAAGCACTATTAGGTGCTGCATCACGCAGGCTTATGTTAAATAGGTTGAGTAGACCGCGGGAACTGCCCCCGCAGCCTCTCGCAGAACGGTACGTGAGCCTCTCGACTCATACCGCTCCCATCAAGCAAACGCGCCTGTCATTCCTGCCCGCCA